>CAYVFK010000020.1:0-17697 GCA_964450925.1 uncultured Hyphomicrobiaceae bacterium
CAGCCGTGCGCGTGCGCGTGTAGCTTGACCAGGACGCCGGGCGGCAGATCGGCCTGCGGATCATCACGCTGGTGCTGCTCGCCGCGCTGGTGACGCTCTCAACGCCATTCTCCGCCATGATCGACGCGTTCGCGCGCGCTGCCGCGCTCGCCCGGCCGCTCGGCGTCAACCCGCACAAAGTCGGCCTGGCCGCGGCGCTCGCCGTTCGCTTCATCCCCGTCCTGCTGGCTGACTACCGCGAAATTCAGGCGGCGCGTCAGGCGCGCGGGGCGCGCTCGCCGGGACTGTTCGCGGCTGGCCCGCTGCTCATCAAGACGCTGCGCATGGCCGGGACGCTGGCGGATGCTGTAGAGGCGCGTGGTTTCGAGAACCGAAAATAGAGGCGCACAATGCGGGTCAACGACATCGTCTATATCGCGCTGTTCGCGGCGATCACGGCGGCGCTGGGGCTCGTGCCGCCGATCACGCTGCCGGTCGTCCCGGTGCCGATCACCGCGCAATTCCTGGGTGTCATGCTGGCCGGGTCGATCCTCGGCGCGTGGCGCGGCGGGCTGGCGCTGCTGCTGTTCATTGCTCTCGTGGCCGCGGGGCTGCCGGTCCTCTCGGGCGGCCGCGGCGGGCTTGGTGTGCTCTTGTTTTCGCCGAGCGCCGGGTTCCTGCTCGCGTTTCCCGTTGCCGCGTTCGTGATCGGCTGGCTGACCGAGCGGCTCTGGCGGCGGCTTGATGTTGTGCGCGCATTCCTCATCAACGTTGTTGGCGGCATCGGCGTGGTTTACGCATTCGGCATTCCCGGCGTGGCGCTGATCGGCGATCTCAGTCTCGCGCAGGCGGCGGTGGGATCGGCGATCTTTATCCCCGGGGACATCGTCAAGGCGCTGGTGGCGGCGCTTGCAGCCGTGTTCGTGCGGCGCGGCTATCCCTTGATCGAAGGCGCAAGATCATAACGGTGACCGCGACGATCTTTAACCAGCTGGAGGCGGTGGCGCTGGCGAATGAGGACGGGCCCGCATTGATCGGCCGGGAACGCGCGCTCAGCTTCGGTGAGTTCTTGGGACGGGTGCGCGGCGTGACGGGCGCATTTCAGGCACTGCCGCCGGGGCCGGTCGCGCTTTCGATGACCTCGCCCAGAGATACGCTGGTCGCCTTTTTCGCCGCGGCGGCGGTGGGGCGGCCGGGCCTCGTGCTCGATCCGCAAGCCCCCGCTGAGCGGATTGCGCAGGCGCTGGCGCGGGCCGAAACGGCCGCGCATCTGACGGAGTTGCCGCCACCGGGCGAACTGGCCGAATTGCCCGAAGTCTCATCGGAGGCGGAATTCTACTGGGGCCTCACCTCCGGCACGACCGCCGCGCCCAAGATCTTCGCACGCACGCACCGCTCATGGCTCGCAACCTTCGAGGCAGCCGAGGCCGTTTTCGACTTCGCGCCGGAGGACCGCATCGCGCTGCCGGGCGAATTGAGCCATTCGCTGTTCCTGTTCGGCGCGGTCCATGCCCTGTGCCGGGGGATGACGGCGATCCTGTGCGGGCCGTTTCGCCCGGCGCGCCTGGCGCGGGAACTGGCTAAGCACCGCGCGCGTGTGTTGTATGTCGTTCCGGCGATGCTGGACTCGCTGATGAAAGCGCGCGAGACCGAATGGCGCGAAAGCGTGACCCGCATTTTTTCCAGTGGCGCGAAGCTGTCGGCGGGGATGCGCGCAGGCGTAGAGGCGGCGCTGCCGGGCGTTGATCTGGTCGAGGGCTATGGCTCCTCGGAAACCAGCTATGTCAGTTATGTCAGCACCCGCGCGCCTGCGCCCGAAGGCTCCGTGGGGCGGCTCTTCCCTGGCGTCGAGATCGCAATCCGCGACGCGGACGGACGCGCTTGCACGCCCGGCGATAGCGGCACCGTCTGGGTGCGCAGCGACATGACGTTCTCGCGGTATGTCGGCGGGCCGGACGCGCACGCGCCGGACGGCTGGGTCACTGCGGGCGATGCAGGAGTGTTCGCCGATGGTTTTCTTTACCTGAAGGGCCGCGTGGGCCGCATCATCAATGTCGCGGGCGTGAAGGTGCACCCCGAAACCATCGAGCAGGCGCTGCTGGCGCATCCAGACGTCGCCAGCGCGGTGGTGGTCGGGCTGGATGACGCGAAGCGCGGGCAGCGGCTCGCCGCAGTGGTGGTGCCGCGTAACGGGCAGGCAGACCGGGCGGCCTTGAGCGCGCATTGCCGCACGCAGTTGGGCGCGCGCATGGCCCCGCAAAGCTTCTTCCGCGCGAATTCGCTGCCGCAAACCCGCTCGGGCAAGGTGGCCGTGGATGCGCTGCGCAGCGCGCTGATGCGCGGCGATCCAGCCTATACGGAGTTGACATGAGCGCAGCAGTGATCATCGCCGCACGGCGTACTGCCATCGGCAATGTTGGCGGGATGCATCGCGCCCGGCCGGTTGAAACACTCGGCGCGGCGGCGGTGATGGCGGCGCTCGCCGACAGCAGCCTCAGCCCCGGCGACATCGGCGAAGTCATCATGGGCAACGCGGCGGGCGGCGGCGGCAACCCTGCGCGGCTGATCGCGTTGAGCGCGGGCCTGCCTGAAAGCGTTCCGGCCATCACAGTGGACCGCCAATGCGCCTCCGGGTTGGACGCGATCGTTTATGGCGCGCGGCTGATCGCGATGGGCACTGTGGAGGCGGTAATCGCTGGTGGCGCGGAAAGTCCATCGACCGCGCCCTGGCGGGTCGAAAAGCCGGCTTCGCTCTATCGCGGGTTGCCGCGCTTTTATGGCGAGGCGCAGTTCGCGCCGGGCGCGGCAGGCGAGCGGCAGATGATTGAGGCGGCCGAGCGGGTGGCGCTGGAGTATGGCATTCGCCGGACGGATCAGGACGCCTATGCGCTGGCCAGCCATAAGCGGGCGGCGGGCGCAGCGGCGGCTGGCATGTTTGACATGGAGATTGCGACTGTCGGCAGCGGCGCGGAGCGTGACGAAGGGCCGAAGGCCGGCCTCAGGCCCGACACGCTCGCCCGCGCTGCGCCGCTGCTCCCTGACGGCACAGTGACGGCGGGCAACAGCTGCCCGGTGAGCGATGGCGCGGCGGCGGTGGTGATGGTATCGGCCGCGCTCCACGCCCGGCTCGGACGCCCGCCAGGGCTGGCGTTTGTGGATGGCGCGGCGGGCGGTGTCAATCCGGCCCGCCTTGGGCTGGCGGCGGTTCCAGCTGTCGAGCGTTTGCGCGCGCGGTCGGGCACGCGCTGGGGCGGTTTGGCTGCGGTTGAGTTCAACGAAGCTTTTGCGTCTCAAGTGCTCGCGACGCTGGAAGACCTGGAGCTGCCTCTCTCGATCGTGAATGCGCACGGTGGTGCGATTGCGCTCGGCCATCCTTACGGGGCGAGCGGCGCGGTTTTGGTCGTGCGATTGTTCACGCGGATCGCGCGCGCGGGCGCAGATGGTTTGGGGCTGGCGATGCTGGCGGCCGCCGGCGGCCTGGGTGTAGCGGCGATGTTCAAGCCAGCCTGACAGGATGAACAAATCAGAATAAGCCCCTGTATAAGAAGGTCATTTTCCCTATTGATTTGCCTGCGGCGGGATATTCACTTGACGTTGGACGCCCCAACCATGCTATTTTTGTAAATGATGCCAACATCATTCGGGGCATTGTGTCGTGAATACCTGCGTTGTCACGCCAGTTACAGTGCGCGCGCGCATCGGAGCAGGGACCATGGTGGCATGGCCGATTGCAGGGCTGTCGCGCGCCGATGCAATCCTGCATTTCGCTTGGACATTATCCTCTCGCGGTAACACGCCGCAGCGCGCGGCAAGGCAGCCGTCTGGTTGGCATTAACGCTTTTTCCCATCAATTTTTTGTATCCATTGGGCCGAGCGGTCCTCATCAACGCACAGGACTGGGCGCGCGATGGCATTTAGTGAATCGGGGTCGGGAATGGAGAATCTGGCGATCGGCTGGCGCGAGTGGGCAGCCCTGCCCAAGCTGGGGCTGCCGGCGATCAAGGCGAAAATCGACACAGGCGCGCGGACCTCGGCTCTGCACGCGTTCAAGGTCGAAACCTTTGGCCCCGAAGAAAACCCGCGGGTGCGCTTCTGGGTGCATCCGGTCGAAGGGCGAGACGACATCGAAGTGAAATGTACGGCCAAGGTGCTGGACCGGCGGCAGGTCGTAAGTTCCAACGGACAGTCCGAACTGCGCTACATTATCCGAACGCCGATCCGAATGGGTGATCGGGAGTGGCCCATCGAGATCTCGTTATGCAACCGGGAGACGATGACCCACCGCATGCTCATTGGCCGGACCGCGTTGGAGTCGATCGAGGCTGTCATCAAGCCCTGGGGCGAATTTTATCAGGGCCATCTGGACTACAAGGTCTACGATACTGTGGTCCGCCAGCCGGTCGAGCATCGCCCGCTGCGTATCGCGCTGTTGACGATGGAGCCTCAAAACTACTCCAACCAACGCTTTATCGCGGCGGCCGAAGCGCGCGAGCACGTCATCGAGCCGCTGGAGACGCTGGGCTGCTACATCAACATCAACCGGATCGCCTCTGCGGTGCACTATCGCGGCAAGGCGCTGCAAGAGTTCGACGCGGTGATCCCGCGCATTGGCTCAGGAATTACCGAATACGGTACGGCGCTGGTGCGCCAGTTCGAGTTGACCAAGGCGTTTTGCCTCAATTCCGGCCGCGCAATCAGCAATGCCCGCAACAAGCTGCTGGCGCATCAGATCATGGCGGAAAACCAGCTGCCCATGCCGATCACCGCCTTCGCCAGTTCGCCCCACAGTACCGATGACCTGATTGACATGGTCGACGGCCCGCCGCTGGTCATCAAGCTTTTGCAAAGCACCCAGGGGCGCGGCGTCGTGCTGGCTGACACACAAAAGGCAGCGAGTTCGCTTATCGATGCATTCCGCAATGCGGAAGCGAATTTCCTCGTCCAGCAATTTGTCGCGGACGCCGCAGGTCAGGACATTCGCTGCATCGTGTTGGATGACAAGGTGATCGCAGCTATGCGCCGGGTCTCGGGCACTGGCGATTTTCGCTCCAACCTGCATTCGGGTGGCTCGGCGATGCCGGTGAAGATCACGGGCGAGGAGCGCCGGGTCGCTGTGAAGGCGGCAAAGAAGATGGGGCTGAAATTTGCTGGCGTGGATCTGCTGCGCTCGAAGAACGGCCCGCTCATTCTGGAGGTGAATTCAAGCCCCGGGCTTCAGGGCATCGAGTCCGTGGTGGGTGAGACGATTGCGGAATCCGTGATCCAGTATATCGAGCAACACACCTTCCACTTGCGGCCCAAGATCAAGAAAAAGACCGCAGCATAAGGCGGGATTTCTCCGAAAACCGGTGCGCACTTTTCGGAATGCGCTTTATGCCCCGCGCATTTCTCCCGAAAACCGCTGCGCACTTTTCGGAATGCGCTTTACGCCCCGCGCAGCCGGACAGGCTTGACCGGCGAAATGCGCAGTTGCGTGATGCGGTTGCGCTGGCGCTTGAGGATCTCAAAGCGGAAGCCGTGAAAGCGGAACACCTGCCCCTCGTCCGGGATGGTCTCGGCCTCGTGGATGACCAGCCCCGCGATGGTCGTCGCCTCCTCGTCCGGCAAGTCCCAGTCGCGCAGGCGGTTGAGATCTCGGATCGGCACCGTCCCGTCGACGATCAGGCTGCCGTCCGGCTGGGAGCGTATGCCGCTGACGGTCACATCCAGTTCGTCAGAAATCTCGCCGACGATTTCTTCGAGAATATCCTCCAGCGTCACCAGCCCCATGACCTCGCCGTACTCGTCCACCACGAGGGCGAAATGCGCCTTCTTGCGCAAGAAAGCGTTGAGTTGGTCCTTCAGGCTGGTGGTATCGGGTACAAACCACGGCTCCGCGGCGACGGAGAGGATGTCGATCTTGCTCATGTCGCCCTGCGCCTCTTGGACTGCGCGCAGAAGAGCCTTCGCATGGACAATACCGACGATATTGTCGAGGTCGCCCTGCCAGATCGGCAGGCGGGTGTGCGGGCTGTGCAGCACCTCCTCGACAAGCTGCTCGGGTGGCTCATCAGCGTTGATGGTTTCCATCTTGGTGCGATGCACCATGATGTCGGAGACCGTCAGGTCGGGCAGGTCGAGCACCCCGCCGAGCATGTCGCGGTCAAATTTGACGACGCGGCCCGCGCGGTGATGCAGGTCAATGGCGCCGCGAATTTCCTGGCGCGGGGAAAAGTGGTCCTCTGCCTGGTGGCGGGTGATGAAGGTCAGCATCCGCGACACGAGCACCTGTACGCCCGCCGTGACCGGCGAAAACAGCACGACCACCACGCGCAGGATTGGCGCGGTAGCCAAAGCAAATCGGTCCGGATTGCCGATCGCGTAGGTCTTCGGCATCACCTCGGCGAAGATCACCACCAGTGCGGTCATCACAAGCGTGGCGTAGGCGACGCCGGCCTGGCCGAAAAGCTGGAGAAACAGGCTGGTCGCAAGAGCGGACGCAAGAATATTGACCAGGTTGTTGCCTAGCAGGATCGCGCCGAGAAACCGCTCGCGGGCCTCGATGAGCTGATTGACAACCCGCGCGCGCTTTTCGCCTTCTTTTTCCAGCGTATGCATCCGCCCGCGCGATGTGGCGGTCAGGGCGGTTTCCGAGCCGGAGAAGAAGGCCGAAAGAAAGAGCAGCGCGATGATGGCAACGCCAGTCAGAACAAGTCCCAGCGTCATCCCCGGCACTCCTCGGCGAGCAGGCGCTTGACGTCGTCGGTGTCGATATCGCGGCTGATAAGCGCATCGCCAATGTCGCGCGCGAGGATAAAGGTGAGCCGGCCGCCGGACACCTTCTTGTCCTGCATCATGTGGGTGATGAGTTCGGCTGGCTCGGGCAGGCCGCGCCCTGTTGCGCCCAGTTCGCCTATCGCAACCGGCAGACCGACCGCGCGCAGATGCGCTGTCACGCGCTCATGCCGGCCCGGCGGGCACAGGCCGCGCTGCTCCGACAGCTTGAAAGCCAGCCCCATACCGATCGCCACGGCCTCGCCGTGCAGCAGATTGCCGGAATAGCCTGCCCAGGCTTCGAGGGCATGAGCGAAGGTATGGCCAAGGTTCAGCAGCGCGCGCTTTCCAGCCTCGCGTTCGTCCTCCGCTACGATTTCCGCCTTCATCGAGCAGCTTTTCTCGATAGCGTAAGCGCGCGCCTGCGCATCGCCGCGCAGCAGGGCGAGGCCGTTTTTCTCCAGCCAGGCAAAGAATTCGGCGTCTCCCAACAGGCCGTATTTCACGATCTCGGCATAGCCGGCGCGCATCTCCCGCGCTGGCAGGGTGTTGAGTGTCGCGGTGTCAGCGATGACAAGGCGGGGCTGGTGGAACGTGCCAATCAGGTTCTTGCCTTGCGGCGTGTTGATCCCGGTCTTGCCGCCAACCGAACTGTCGACCTGCGCCAGCAGCGTGGTTGGCGCTTGCACGAGCGCCACGCCCCGGCGCAGGATGCTGGCCGCGAAACCGGCCAGATCGCCAATCACGCCGCCGCCCAGCGCGATCACCGCATCGCCGCGCTCGATCCCGCGCATCAGCAGCGCTTCGCACAGCGGTGCGAGTTGCGCAAAGCTCTTGCTGGCCTCACCGGCGGGCACGATGATGGGGTCAACCGCCAGCCCTGCCTGTGCCAGGCGTGTCTGGAGCGTGGTCAGATGCAGCCGCGCGACCGTCTCGTCAGTGACCACCGCGCAGCGCCGCCAGTCGCCAGCCGCCTCAATCATCTTTGCGGCGTGTTCGATCACGCCGTGTCCGATATGGATCGGATAGCTGCGTTGGTCGAGCGCGACCGTGATTGTACGGCTTTCGCCGCTCGGCGCGCCGGGAACAGAGCTGGCGTGGGTCATCTGCTCTCAAGCATGGTTGTTATTGACCTGACGCATCATCCGCGCGGTTGTGATCATCGCGCAGCATCTGCGCGCCTATCGCATCAACAATCTGCTCCACGACGATTTCGTGGGGCACGTTGCGGCTTTCAATCGTGATAGCCGCGCCGGCGTAGACCGGATAGCGTTCGTCGATCAGCCGCTGCATGATCTGGCGCGGATCGCCGGCCCTAAGCAGTGGGCGGGTGTCGCGTCGGGAGACCCGCTCCATCAACACGTCTAGATCGGCTTTGAGCCAAATTGAAATGCCCTTCTCGGCGATCTCGGCGCGCGTGTCCTCGTTCATGTAGGCGCCGCCGCCGGTCGCGAGCACGATCGGTCCATTGCTGAGCAGGCGCGCGATGACCCTGCGTTCGCCATCGCGGAAATAGTCCTCGCCGTGGTCGGCGAAAATTTCGTTGATGGATTTGCCGGCCGCAGTCTCGATCTCCTTGTCAGCATCCACGAAGGGCAACCTGAGCCGTTTCGCCAGCCGCCGGCCAATCGCGCTTTTGCCCGCACCCATCAGTCCGATCAACACGATGCTGCGGGTTCCCAGCGCGTGTTGGATCTGCCGCGCGCTCCTGTCCATAGGCGCGTTGACTGATGGATCGGTTTCGTTGGACTTCGCGGACATGGTGTATAGAAAAGTGACTTTTGAATCGCGTCGGGTTTGACGCCGCGAACGGTTCCATAACTGCGATCGCATGGCAATTTTTTTCCGCCCGGCGCTTGACAAGCCAGTGAGAAGCAGGCCAGCCATAGGCGCGCCCGTGCCGGGCCTAACCGGGGGATCGGAATGCCGACTCTGTTCAGATTCCTGTTTGTAGTCGGGTTAATTGTCGCCCTGTTCTACGGGATCATGTATGCATTGCCGCAATATTTCCCACCAGAGCAAAAAGAAATCACCAAACCGGTTCGCAACATCGAGTTGAGGTGATGCTTTTATTCGATGGCTTCGAGGATGTGGCTCCAACCGTGGATGCTCTCGTGATGACCGAATCGCCGCTGAAGCTTGATTCTGGAGTGAGTTCTGCATCGCACTCGCGCGGCGGCGTCATTTCAGCACGGGCGCGGGTCGATGATGCGGACCTCTCGCGCTTTATGGACATGCTCAGCGCGGAAAAAGGCGCGGCGGCCAACACGCTGGCGGCCTATCGGAACGATCTTGCCGATCTGTGCGCATTTCTCACGGCGCGCGGACGGGCTTTGCGAAGCGTGGATGAAGGCGGCCTGCGCGCGTACATGATTGCGCTGGGGGAGCAGGGGCTGGCTCTGTCTTCTCGCGCTCGCCGTTTGTCGGCAATCAAGCAATTCTTCGCGTTTCTGCTGGCGGAGGGCGTTCGCGGTGATGATCCATCCGCCCTCCTCGAAGGCCCACGCAGGCGGGCACCGTTGCCAAAGACGCTCAGCATGGCGGAGGTCGATCTGTTGCTGTCCAGCGCGCAAGCCCGCAAACGGGCGGCAACAGGCAGCGAGCACAAGCGCGCCGCGCGGTTGCATTGCCTGCTGGAAATGCTTTATGCCACAGGGATGCGTGTCAGCGAACTGGTTTCGCTGCCCCGCAACACGCTTGCCGGTGACAAACAGGTTCTGACGATCCGTGGCAAGGGCGGCCGCGAACGTATCGTGCCGCTGAACGGCGCGGCGATCGAGGCGCTGGAAGATTATCTGCGGTCGAGCGATTCAGCCGATCAGCAGTCGCCGTGGCTGTTCCCCTCCTGGGGCCGCGCCGGGCACCTGACACGTCAGCGGCTGGCGCAAGAGTTGAAGGGGCTCGGGCGTGAGGCGGGTATCGATCCTGCGAAACTCTCGCCGCATGTGCTCCGCCATGCGTTCGCCAGTCATCTGCTTGAACGCGGAGCTGATCTGCGCGCTGTGCAGAAACTGTTGGGCCATGCCGATATCTCAACAACTCAGATCTACACCCACGTTCTGGAGGAGCGGCTGCGCGAGATCATGCGCACGCACCATCCATTGGCGAACAGCCCGGTCCTGACCAGCAACAGCGCGGATTGAGCGCGGCGCGCGGGCCACCTTGACAGCACTGGATTGTCCGGCGATAGCGTGGCGGGCCTGCCGAAGACCAACATCAGGGCTTGAGTTTGAATGCGTACCTATCTCGATTTTGAAAAACAGATCGCCGAACTGGAAAACAAGATTCAGGAGTTGAAGTCGCTCGCTGAAGAGGATGGCTCCGTTGAGTTTCAGGATGAGATCGTCCAGCTCGAAGCGAAAGCCCGCGATGCGCTGAAGCAGACCTACGCCTCGCTGACGCCGTGGCAGAAGACGCAGGTGGCGCGCCACCCAGACCGGCCGCATACGATGGATTACATCCGCACCCTGATCAGCGAATTCACGCCTCTGGCGGGCGACCGCTACTACGCTGAGGATGCCGCGATCGTTGCGGGCATGGGCTGGTTCCGCGGCCGCCCGGTGATGGTCGTGGGCAACGAAAAGGGCTTCGATACCGAATCCCGCCTGCATCACAATTTCGGCATGGCCCGGCCTGAGGGCTACCGCAAGGTGGTGCGCCTGCTGGACCTCGCGGAGAAATTCGGGCTGCCGGTGCTCTCGTTTGTGGATACCGCAGGCGCCTATCCGGGTATCGGCGCGGAGGAGCGCGGACAGGCCGAGGCGATCGCACGCTCGACCCAGCGATGCCTGGCGCTGGAGACGCCGATGTTGGCAGTCGTGATCGGTGAAGGCGGCTCTGGCGGCGCGGTGGCGATCGCGACGGCGAACAAGGTGCTGATGTTGGAACACGCCATCTACACGGTCGCCTCACCGGAGGCGGCGGCCTCCATTCTCTGGCATGACTCGGCGCGCGCGCAAGAAGCGGCCACGAACATGAAAATCACCGCGCAAGATCTTTACGGCCTCGGCATCATTGATGAGGTGATCCCCGAACCGGTCGGCGGCGCGCATCGCGCAAGGGCGGAGACCATCGCGCTTGTCGGCGACACGCTGGACAAGGCTCTGGCCGATTATGACAACGTGTCCGGCGAGCGGCTGCGCAAGGCGCGCGAAGCCAAATTCCTCGCCATCGGCCGCGATCTGTGAGCGCGCCTGTGGAGCACGGCTCACAAGAGCGTGACCAAGGCTGTGATTCGCCTCACAAAATTGACACGAACAATTTATAGGCGGGAAACTATCGCGTGTTATGGCGTGGTGCGAAACCCGTGCCGCGAATCACGCGGGTCGAATGCATCGCTCATTGCCGGGGACTTGCATATGGCTGGCACCTTTCACCACCGCGCACTGACGGCGCTCGTGCTGCTGCTCGCCGCCAGTGGCCTGAGCGGATGTCTGGGCGAGGCCACCGCCCCGCACCTCAAGCCGATCCCGGCCGCTACGCAAGCTCGCATGGCGAAGCTTGGAATGACGGCGGAAGCGCCGATCCTGATGCGTATCTTCAAGGAAGAAGCTGAACTGGAGATCTGGAAGCAGAAGGACGACGGGCGTTTCCACTTGTTCAAGTCCTATCCGATTTGCAACTTTTCGGGCGATCTGGGGCCGAAGCTGAAAGAGGGCGACAAACAAGCGCCTGAGGGTTTCTATACGGTCAGCCCTGGCCGGATGAACCCCAACAGCAACTTCCACCTGTCTTTCAATCTGGGCTACCCGAACTATTACGACGCAGCGCTCGGCCGCACGGGCGCGCATCTGATGGTGCACGGCGACTGTAGCTCAGCCGGCTGCTACGCGATGACGGATGCGCTGATTGAGGAAATCTATGCGATCGCGCGTGAGGCGTTTGAGGGCGGTCAGCGCGATTTTCACGTCCATGCATTCCCGTTCCGGATGACGGACGCGAACATGGCGCGCCACCGCGGCCACCGCTGGTACGGCTTCTGGCAAATGCTCAAAGACGGGTACGACGCTTTCGAGCAGACGCGCGTTCAGCCCAGCATCACCGTTTGCGAGAAGCGGTATGTGGTCAACGCCGAGTTCTTGGGTGATATCGCGAAGCCTGATCCGCAGAAGGCATGTCCGCCGCACCGCATTCTCGACTCCGAGACGATCCTGGCGCGGCTCGCCGGACAGGAGACACAGGTGGCATCACAGTCGCGCTCCGAAGCGCCGGAGCCGGCAGAGGCAACCGCGAGCATCACACAGACGCCACGGCCCCAAGCTTCGCCGCCCGAAGCTGCACCGCAGCGACCCGTTGTCGCGGTTTCGGCTTCTAGCGCACAGCAATCAACGCAAGCCGTTCCTGATGAGCCAGCACCAGCCGAGACCGCCGCTAGTGAACCTCCTGCCGACGCTGGACCGTGGATCGTGCCGGAGGAGGCGCCAGCCGGCGCTAAGGGCGACCGCGAGACCGGATCATCGACTTGAGAGGCCAGCTTAATGACCAGCGACGGGCTAATTCAGCCTTTCGCAATCGCGCCTCCAATTCAACCCGCGCGATGTCTGCGGCCGAATGCACGCCATGCTGGCTGAACGGTGCGTGACAATGCTATGTTAATAATTTCAAGCGCGGGCGGTCAAACGCGGCAATCAGCGCCACCGCGCAACGAGAATGAAGGAGTTTCGCTTGTTTGGCCTTCAATCGCTTCCCGCTTTCCGCTTCGTCTGCGCGGTTTCCGTCGGCATCGCAATTGGCCTTGCGGCGCCGCCAAGCCACGCGCGAAGTGAACAAGGCCCCGATGCGCAGTTGCGGATTTCCTCCGGCTTCTCGCTGCTTGGCAGTTACCTCGCCGGACATGTTGCGAACCGCGACAATAATCTTGAAGCGGCGGCGGAATATTACCGTCGCGCGCTCTCGCGCGATCCTCAGAACGCCGACATGCTCGGCGAGGCATTCAAGGCTGAGCTTGGTGCGGGCAACATGGACGAGGCCGTGCGGATGGCGCGCAGGCTGATCGCGGCTGGCGGTTCGGAATACGGCTTCGGCTATCTGCTGCTCGGGACAGACGCTTTCAAGCGCCGCGAATTTGCCGAGGCGGAGCGGTTGTTCCGCACTGTGGGCGACAGTCCCATTATTCAGCTTACGGATCGTCTGTCGCTGGCGTGGACGCAGTTCGCGCGCGGACGCACGGCGCAGGCCATCGACACCCTATCTGTGACCCAAAGCGCTGACCGTTCGCGGTATTTCCAGCATCTGCACATGGCGCTCGCTTCCGATCTTGCAGGCCGGCGAGACGATGCGCGTGCATCATATGAAAAAGCCATGGCGGCGCACTCGAACAATCGTCGCCTTGTCGAAGCCTATGCGCGCCATGCCGCCGTACACGGGGATGGCGGGCTCCTGGACACAATTTTGGGGCCTTATCAAAACGGCGACGCTCAGGATGACGCGCTGGTTGCGCTTTATGCCGAGCTTAAGAGCGCCGGGGCGCCGGAGTTTCTCGTGACGAACGCGCAGGAGGGGCTCGCTGAGGTCTATTTCGGCATCGGTGCAGTGCTTTCGACTGAACAGGCGGCTGAGGTTTCGCGATTTTACCTGCAAAAGGCGATTTATCTGCGCGAGGAATTCAACCGCGCCTATTATCTGCTTGGCGAGATCGAAACGCGTGACGCTCGGCTCGAAGCTGGGCTTGAGGCCTATCGCAACGTGAGTTCCTCATCGCCGCTTTTCCTCGATGCACGCGTTCGCGCTGCCTTCATACTCAATGCGTTGGAGCGCAGCGATGAGGGTCTCGGCATGCTCGCCGCCATGACGAATGACTATCCGCAAGAGCCGCGGCTGCTGCAGGCTATCGGAAACATCCTGCGCGATCAGGAAGCCTATGCCGACGCAGTGACTTATTATGACCGTGCGATCAATATCCTGGGTGAGCCGAAGCCCGAACACTGGCTTTACTATTACGCACGCGGGATCTGTTACGAGCGCATGAAGGAGTGGGACAGGGCCGAGGTCGATCTGGAAAAGGCGCTGGAACTGAACCCCGATCAGGCATCCGTGATGAATTATCTCGGCTATTCCTGGGTCGATCAGAACATGTATCTCGACAAGGCCATGGACCTGATCCGTCAGGCTGTGCGCCGGGAGCCGAATAACGGTTATTACGTCGATAGCCTCGGCTGGGCGTACTACAAGCTGGGCAAATATCAAGATGCGGTCAGGCATCTGGAGCGTGCGGTCGAGTTGCGCCCAGAAGACCCGATCCTGAACGACCATCTGGGCGACGCCTATTGGAAAGTCGGCCGCACGCGAGAGGCGCGGTTCCAGTGGTCGCATGCGCTGAGCCTCGATCCCGAGCCGGAAGATCGCAAGGACATCGTCGACAAGCTCGCAAATGGCTTGCAGGACGATGTCAACAAGAAGGCAGAACTGGAAGGGGCGAGCGCATCAAGCACTCAGTAGGGCACGCCAGCGGGGACAGGACCCATGACCACAGGCGCTGTGGAAGCGCTCCAGGAGTTCGCGCCCGCCAAGGTCAATCTGACGCTCGAAATCCCCGGCCGCCGCGCCGACGGCTATCACGAGATCATCAGCCTGGTCGCCTTTGCCGATGTCGGCGATAGGCTCACGTTTCAGCCCTCCGCTTCGCGTGAGCTCAAACTGGAGACGCATGGGCCGACCGCCGCGGCGATCGAGGGCGATAACTTGGTGTTGCGCGCTGGGCGGGTCTTTCTGGAGAATGAACCGGATGCGCGGGGCGGTCGATTTATCCTCGACAAACGTTTGCCGGTGGCGGCCGGGATCGGCGGTGGATCTGCTGATGCCGCGGCGGCTGTGCGGCTGCTGGCGCGGGCGAATGCATCCCGCCCCTCGTGGCGCACTCGGCTGTGGCCTGTTCTAGCCGGTCTCGGCGCGGATATCCCGGTCTGCATGGAGCCACGCGCAGCGTGGGTGCGCGGGATCGGTGAACAGGTCTCGCGCGTCGCGGCGCTGCCAGAGGTCCCGGCGGTTCTGGTCAATCCCTGCGTTGCGCTGCCGACCGGTGCGGTGTTCGCTGCGCTTGGCGCGCCGCCTCTTGACGCGCGATATCTTGGCGCGACGCCCTTACGCGGCGAAATGCCGGGGGCCTTCGCCTCGATCACGGCGCTGCTCGACTTTCTCCACCATCACCCGAATGACCTTGAGCCGCCAGCGCGCCGGTTGGCCCCAGTCATCGAGGAGGTGTCGCGCGCGATTGCGCAGGTGCCGGGTTGCCTTCTGGCGCGGCTGTCGGGCAGCGGCCCGACATGCTACGGCCTGTTCGGCACACGCGCCGAGGCTGAGCGCGCCGCCGAGGCTCTTTCGCATTCCTATCCAGACTGGTGGATCGTGGCAACGCGACTGGCGTGAGGGGTTCAGCGCACGCCGAGCTTTTCCTGCAGGTTGGACGAGGATGTCGTGTATTGGAACACCAGCTTCTTGTCCGGGTGCACATAGCGGTGCGCCTGCTGCGCCATCAGCGCGGCCTCGTGGAAGCCTGAAAGGATCAGCTTGAGCTTGCCCGGATAGGTGTTGATGTCCCCAATGGCGAACACGCCTGGCTGTGAGCTTTCAAACTTTTCCGTATCCACGACCACTAGGTTGTCTTTCAGCTCAAGCCCCCATTCCTCGACCGGACCGAGCTTCATCGTCAGCCCGAAAAATGGCAGCAGCCGCGTCGCTGGCAGGTCGAAGGTGGCCGCCGCGCCATCGCGCTGGCCCTTGACAGTCACCGCATCCAGCTGGCCGTCCACGCCTTTGAGACCCGTCACCTGGCCGATATTGAAGCCGATCTTTCGCTGCTCGACGAGTTGCAACATTTTGTTGACGCTGTCGGGCGCGGCGCGAAACTTGTCGCGGCGGTGGATCAGCGTCACGCTTCTTGCTACTGCCTGCAGGTTGAGCGTCCAGTCGAGCGCGGAATCGCCACCGCCGACGATGACAAGGTCCTCATTGCGGAAATCATCCATCCTGCGAACGGAATAGAAGACCGACTTGCCCTCGAATTCCTGAATACCGGGCAGCGGCGGGCGCTTCGGCGTGAAGGAGCCGCCGCCCGCGGCGATGATGATCACTTTCGCCTCGATCACAGTTCCGATATCAGTCGTGACGATGAACCCGTCATCCGTGCGGCGCAGCGTATCCGCGCGCTGGCTCAGATGAAATTGGGGCTCAAATGGCTTGGCCTGTTCCATGAGCCGGTCGGTCAACTCCTGGCCCGTCACCACTGGCAGCGCGGGAATGTCATAGATCGGCTTCTCCGGGTAAAGCTCCGTGCATTGGCCACCGGGCCGGTCGAGAATGTCGATCAGATGGGCCTTTATGTCGAGCAGTCCCAACTCGAACACCGCGAACAGGCCGACCGGACCCGCGCCGATGATGAGAGCATCGGTCTTGACCGCGCCTGAGCCGTTGCTGCCGCTGAATTCCTGATACATGCCGATGGGCCCCGTATTGAGTGTGATGCTGATGAAAGATACGTCAAGCGCCCGGCGCGGTTCAAACCTGCTCTTCGGGGACGTGAAGCACCAGACCCTCCATCTCGTCGGTCAGGCGGATCTGGCAGCTCAGCCGGCTGCTGGCGCGCACATCGAACGCGAAGTCGAGCATATCTTCTTCCATTTCCGAAGGTCCGCCGACGCGCCCGGTCCAGTCATCGGCCACGTAGACATGGCAGGTCGCGCATGAACACGCGCCACCGCATTCTGCCACGATGCCGGATACATTGTTGGCGATCGCTGCTTCCATCGCCGTCTGCCCGCTTTTGGCCTCAACGACCTGTTTGGTTCCGTCAGGCTGAACGAAAGTAATAGTCGGCATTCACTTCCTGCTCTCGATTGGGGATTGTCCGATCAACATCTGAGGCGAAAACTGGTTGCGCGCAAGCCGCTTCACAATGTGCTGTGGTCGACGCGTCACAATCAACCTGTCATCTCCTGTCTCTTAACGACGCACAGGCGGTTTGCCAACCGCGCGAAACGTCCCGGAGGACGTGTGGGCGGCATTACCCGCGCAGATTGATTCGACCATCTCCAGGGCGTAGGAACGTCAAGCGTTTCTTTTTTTGGCCGCAAAAAACCGTTAAACCCACACCTATGAGGGGAACTCTGCCTGATGCGACGCTGCATCAGAAAAGGAAAAATGTGAACTTCTGCGGGTTTTCGAGGCGAGGCGTTTGGTTGTTGTTTATGTGGGGTGCTAGTCTGGTCGCGACTCACCAAGAGGGCATGTCGGCGCGTTCAGTCTTGCTTTCTTGCTTTCATTCTTCATCAGGAACGTCCTGAACGGATCGCGGAATGGCTCAGAATCCATCGAAATCCCAAGCATCAGGCGGACGCGCGGCGAGGGCTGCTGACTTCAAGGCGAGCGGAAAATTGAATGGTCCGCAGGCAGCCCAAAACCAGCGGAAGTCCGAAGACATTGGCGCGGCTGACGCGCCTGGAGCGCCGCCGCCCCACGCTACGGCGCCTGCCGCGTCATCGAATGGGCGCGCTCGCGCCGACAGGAAGCCCGGCTCCGGTCAGGCGCAGGATCAATCGGCTGCGGAGGCGGCGGACGCGTCCGGCAAGACAAATTCAGGGCCATCAGCAGAGGCCAAAAGCGGCAGGCCTGCGGCGAAAACCATCTCGATGCCGTCGCAGCGCACAGCAGATGCCGCCTCGGGGCAGGGGCAGGCGCGGGACTCCCAGCAGGGTGCCGGCGGCCAGGGAAACCGAGATGCGCGCCACCGGATCCCAGCGCGCCGCAACGCGACGGCTGCACGCGCGCCGGTCCCTGCTAATGATGACCTGCCTTCCATTGGCGGTCTGGTCTATGCGCTACAGCAGAAACCCTCGCGCTCGCCGTTCCTCGTGGCGGGCGTTGCCTCAGCGGTCTGGGCGGTCCTGGGAGTATTCGTGGGCACCTCGGTGCTCACCAAGTATGGCGGCGGGATCAACAGCTTCGTCGATTTCTTCGCCAACCCGGCGATGC
>CAYVFK010000021.1:0-17333 GCA_964450925.1 uncultured Hyphomicrobiaceae bacterium
GCGCCGAGGTGATGGCGTGGAAATCGCCGGTGAAGTGCAGGTTGATCGTCTCCATCGGGACGACCTGCGCGTAGCCGCCGCCGGCCGCGCCACCCTTCATGCCGAAGCAGGGCCCGAGGCTCGGCTCGCGGATGCACATCGCGGTGCGCGCGCCAATGCGGTTCAGGCCGTCGCCAAGCCCAATCGTCATCGTCGTCTTGCCTTCGCCCGCCGGCGTTGGCGTGATAGCGGTCACCAGGATGAGCTTGCCGTCAGGCCGGTCCTCAAGCCCCTGGAGGAAGCTGTCCTCAATCTTCCCGATGTGATGGCCGAAGGGATAGAGCGCATCGTTCGGCACATCCAGCCGTGCGGCGACCTCCGCGATCGGCCGCAAATTCGCTGCTCGGGCGATCTCCAAATCAGACCCATGTTTCTTGGTAGAGCCGGCAGACTCTGGTTTGCCCTCGGCGTTCAGCATGGCGGCTTCCTCAGTTGAAAGAGACGATTGACGGCTTCACTGCGACGACAATCCGCGGTTTGACTTTCGACAGCTCGCAGCTTGCACCGATTGTGCACAGGCACGACCTGGTTTGTCATCATGGCTTTCACGGGACTTCAGCAAATACCGGCGCATCTTGACGAGCAATGCGCGTGCGCTGCGGTTCAGTGTCGGCGCATCTTTGTCCGAAAGCGACATGGCGCAATGACCGGCAAAAAACGTGAGGGGCCAGCCCTCAACCAAGAGTGTAAGGCTTTGATTATCCTTTCTGTTGAGAGCGGCATGTTTTTACGCGATTATCAAGGGTCAACCGGTGCCTCGTCCACGTCTGCACATGATGTTGGTCGAGGCTTGCAAATATGAGGCGCTCGTTTCGGCGATGCGGGTATTTCTGGAGGGCGTGCGATGGAATCTCGCGCGTTTGAGCGTCAGAGCATCCATTTTCTGCTGATCCCGAATTTCTCCATGATCGCCTTCTCCTCGGCGATCGAGGCCTTGCGGCTGGCCAACCGCGCTATTGGGCGAACGGCATATGAATGGCGGCTGATCTCAGAAGACGGCAAGCCGGTAGAGGCCAGCAACCGGGTCGTACTTTCGGTCGACTCCTCGCTCGAT
Organism: uncultured Hyphomicrobiaceae bacterium; assembly: GCA_964450925.1. Lineage (GTDB taxonomy): Bacteria > Pseudomonadota > Alphaproteobacteria > Rhizobiales > Rhodomicrobiaceae > Dichotomicrobium. The sequence goes on from CAYVFK010000021.1 coordinate 1,094, forward strand.
CAGGTGCTTAACGAGGTGGCGCATGCAAATGAGTCGAGCATGGTCATCGTTTGCTCCGGCGTGGATGTGGAACATTTTCATCACCGTGCCGTGTTCAGTTGGCTGCGGCGAATGCATAAGCGCGGCGTGAGCATCGGCGGCCTTTGTACAGGAGCGTGGGTTCTTGCGGAAGCTGGCCTGCTGGAGGATCGGACTTGTGCAATCCACTGGGAGATGATCCCGAGCTTCGCGGAGCGATTTCCCGATGTGAATGTCAAATCCAGCCTGTTTGAGGTGGATAATGACATCTTCACCTGTGCGGGGGGAACCGTGGCGCTCGACATGATGCTTTATTTCATCGGGCTGCGCTTCGGCGCGGAGATGGCCGAGAAGGTCTGCGAGGTCTGCCTGATGGACCGCGTGCGTCCGGCGCATGACCGCCAGCGCCTGCCAATCGGCTCGCGGCTGGGTATCCAGAACCCGAGGCTGCTGACCATTATCGAGATCATGGAGGCCAACATCGCCGAGCCGGTGTCGCTGGCGCAGATCTCCCAGGGCACGGGCATTTCGCGCCGGCACATCGAGCGGCTGTTCCGGCATCACCTGGGGCGCTCGCCCGCGCGGTACTATCTTGAAGTGCGTCTCGAACGCGCCCGGCGTCTGCTGCGCCATTCGAACTTACCGATTATCGAGGTCGCGGTGGCATCGGGATTTGTCTCCGCATCGCATTTTTCCAAACGCTACCGCGAGTATTTCGGGCGCTCCCCTCAGATGGATCGGAACCTGCCGGAACTCAGCGGAGGCGAGCGCGATACGCCGGATACTGAAGAAGAACTGGCGTGACATCCGCGACACTTTCGCGCTGCATCTAAGCAGTGGCCGCGGCCGTGCCATTGCGCTATGGCAGATATAGCCTACCTAATCGTGTTAAGGACAAGCCAACTCCAGCGGGCGGAGCCGGACCTTTGCGATATGATTATATCTTTGCAGGCGGGGGGCTGGCGAGCACGCTGGCGGCGTATCGCCTGCGCCAAGCCGATCCGTCACTGCGCATTGCGCTGATCGAGCGTGCCGGGGAGATAGGCGGCAACCACACCTGGTCATTTCACGGCACCGATCTGAGCCACGCGCAGCACCGCTGGCTCAAGCCGTTTGTCGCGCATAATTGGCCGCATCAGGAGGTCCGCTTCCCGAGCTACCGGCGTGAGTTGCGCACCTCGTACCATTCCGCAACCTCGCAGCGGCTCGCTGCCATCGCAGCGCGTGAATTCGGCGACGACTTCTTGCTCGGCCGGGAGGTTGAGGAATTGGACAATCGGCACGTGTCGCTGTCGGATGGGCAAACCATCGAGGCCGACTGTATCATCGACGGGCGCGGCGTGCGCGGTGATGATAACCTCACGCTGGGCTATCAGAAATTTGTCGGCAAGGAGGTGCGCTGCGCAAAGCCGCATGGCCAAGTCGTCCCGATCATCATGGACGCGACCGTGCCACAGCAGGACGGCTACCGCTTCATCTACACGCTGCCAATGGATGAGACGCGCATTCTTGTCGAAGACACCTACTACAGCGATGGGCCGACCATCGACGACGACGTGCTGACATCGGAAATTGACGCCTACTGCGAGCGGCGCGGCTTCGAGGTCAGCGAAGTCGTGCGTGAGGAGCGCGGCGTGTTGCCGATCGTGCTCACCGGCGATATCCATGGCTTCTGGGCCTCATCCGGCGGCATTCCGCGCGCTGGGATGCGCGCTGCGCTGTTTCACCCCACCACCGGCTACTCCCTGCCCGACGCTGTGCGATTCGCCGATCTGTTGGCTGACAAGCGGCCCACGACCACAGAACAAGCACATGGGCTCGCACGGCGTTACTCAATCACGACATGGCGCCAGCGCGACTTCTTCCGCGTGCTCAACCGTTTTTTGTTCTTCGCGGCCGATCCGGACAAACGCGCGGGCGTGATGGAGAGGTTCTACACCCTGCCCGAGCCGCTGATCGAGCGGTTCTACGCCTGCCGCCTGACCCCGTGGGACAAGGCTCGCATCCTGATCGGTCGCCCGCCCGTGCCGGTCTCTCGCGCACTCCAGAATATCTGGGTCGCACACCCCGCGACCGCAAAAAACGCATAATCCGCGGGCAATGAAAATCTTTTCGCGCCACCCGCAACCTGCATGATCCTGATGCCCCGAGACCCGATCGTCCTGGACAGCAAACGGCGTATTGAGCGCGGCTCCAAGAGTTTCGCCGCTGCGGCCAAACTGTTCCCGCGTGAAACGCGCCATGACGCATACATGCTGTATGCTTGGTGCCGTTATTGCGACGACCGGATCGACGGACAGGATTTCGGCTTCCGCACGAATGGCGCCGGGCCGAGAGCCTGTGCGCTTTGCCTTGCCGAATTGCGCCAGAAGACCGAGGCCGCGCTCGGCGGCGAAGCGGATGAACCGGTGTTCGAGGCGCTGGCCCGCGTCGCCGCCAAACACGACATCCCGGCGCGCCACCCGCTCGAACTGCTCGATGGCTTCGCGATGGATGTAGAGGGCCGACACTACGAAACCATCGAGGACACGCTGGATTATTGCTACCACGTCGCCGGGGTGGTTGGCGTGATGATGGCGATGATCATGGGCGTGCGCGACCGCGCGACGCTGCTGCGCGCCTGCGATCTCGGCCTTGGGTTTCAACTCACCAACATCGCCCGGGACGTGATGGAAGATGCGCAGGACGGACGCGTCTATCTGCCGACAGAATGGCTGGCGCAAGCGGGCGTGCCGGGCGACCGGGTGGCGGATCCGGCCTATCGCGCGCAGGTGGCGGCGGTCGTCGGCAGGCTACTGGATCTGGCCGATGCCTATTATGTGTCGGCGCGCCAAGGCATCGCCGATTTGCCGCTGCGCTCGGCATGGACAATTGCAGCGGCGAGCCGCATCTACCGAGCGATTGGCCGCGATGTGCAAGCGCTCGGTCCGCGCGCATGGGATAAGCGAATTAGCACCAGTCGTGTGCGCAAGCTGGGCAGCCTGAGCCTTGGCGGGCTCGATGCGCTCGGCGTACACACCCTTGCCGCTATCCGGCCCGTCCAGCCACGCGGAGCGCTCTGGACCAAGCCCAGCCTGATCGAAAGCGACGAGCGCGCCTAAATCGCCTCGCTTTACGGGAGTTGCGAGAGTAGCGAAGCCATCCTGGGGCTCGCGATCACCACGCATGAACCGCCTTCAGGCGTCAGCCTGGGCCCGCCGCAGCGCGTCATGCGCGGCCGGCAGCCGCCACCACGGCAGATATGGGAACAGGTGATGCTCGTGGTGATAGCCGAAGTGAAAACATGTCAGCAGCGATAGCCAATGCGGATAATCGTTGGTGCGGCTATTGTGAGTGTCAGTAAACGGCTCCTCGCCCGGTTGGTGCGGACGATAGGTGCCGAAATAAAACAGCTGCAGCGATGAGACAATCGCCGGCAGCGCCCAGAAAATCCAGATGTTGACCAGCGGCGCGCCCAGCACTAGCACATACACTAAAACCGCCGCCAGAATGATGAAGAACTCGCGACCGGAAAAATACTCCCGGAAAAAGCGCGCATACCACGCCCAGAATGAATGCGGCGCAACTTCGTGGAAGTCCGGATCATGCGCCGTGCCGGCGTGGCGGTGGTGGTCGCGGTGCTTGGCTTTCAGCGTATCGAAGTCGAACGCGGCGTAAAGCGTAAGGCAGACCCGCCCGAACCAGCGGTTGACCCCCGGCCGCCCTGGCGCCAGCGTGCCATGCATGCAGTCATGCGCAACGATGAAGATGCCGACGTAAAGCCAGCACTGCGCAGCAATGATCGCCACAATGAGCGCGGGATTGAGAACGGCAAGATCCACGAAGAAGGCCGCATAGACATGCAGCGCCAGCCAGGCAAGGATCACGCCTGTTGCCAGGCTCAGACCGATCACCGTGGTCCGGCGCTTGTCCGCCCCGCCGATGCTCTCGCGCACCTGCGTGATCACCTGTTCCATGTCTCAAGCTCCCTTCATTAGCCCGCGTGCCTGTGCGCCAGCACGTTCGCGGCGGCCAGCGCCACGAAGCCCGTTGCGCCCAACACCAGCCATGGCAACAGCACAGCATCCAGCCCGCTGGCGCGCCAGAATATCTCGTTATAGGCTTCCACTGCCCAGGTATTCGGTGTCAACCAGCCGATATCCTGTATCCATTGCGGCATGAGGAAGCGGGGCACCATGCTGCCGCCGATTGCGGATACCAGCAGCACCACGATATTGGTCAGCGTCTGCGCCTGCTGCTTGCTGCGGCACAACAGAACGAACACAAGCGCCAGCCCGGCCGCGGCGAGTGCGCTAACCAGCGTCGTTCCGGCCCAGGCCAGGATGTTTCCCGGCAAGTCCACGCCAAAGCCAAGCCACGCCACCACGAAAATGATCGTGACCTGAACGATACCTTGGGCGACGAGAAACGCGAATTTGCCCTCCACGAGCACGCGCGCGCCGCCGGGGCCATAGGTCAGCCGGTCGAATAAACCCGCCTCCTTTTCCTCAAGCAGCGAAATGGCCCCGACAACCGAGGAATACAGTAAGAACAGGATCGCCACTGCCCCGGCATAGTACGATACGCCACTGGACACGCCGCCCGCGCCCGCTACGCTCACCTTCTCGATTCCCGGCTGCATACGCAAAGTTTCGCCGCTGTCGCCTGTGCCCGCTGGCGCGGCGTCGATCCGCGCGCCAAGCTCCTGGGTTTGCGCTTCGGACAGCTGCAGGACGCTTCGGCCCAGCTCTTGCGCGGCGCTGCGCAGTGGCGCGCGCGGGAATGCTGCGAAATAGGCCTCGTTCAGTGCGCCCTCGAAGATGGACACCGCGATCTCGCGCGCTGGATCGACGATGATTTGCAGCGCAGCAGAGGTGCTCTCATTCGGATTGTCGAGCGGCCCACCGCCGGCTTTCACGATCAGCCCGACATCAGCCGCGCCGGTGCGTACCAGTTCGCGAACCTCCGACGCAGACAGGCCGTTGTCCGAGCGAGTCTGACTCAGGCTCGGGCTGGTGAAGATCGCCTCAATGAGCTTTGCGGAGGCTTCGGACTTGCGCTCATCACTGACGGCGATATTGAGATTGATCGTGCCGCCAACCGTGCCAGCGAAGATCACCGCGAAGATGACGAATACGGTGGCCGGCAGCGCGAAGGCCGAGGCCAGCGCGCCGCGATCGCGGATCAAATTGAGCAGCATCACGCGGAAGGCCGCCATCCTCATGGCTGCGATCCCTGGTCGGCGAAATGGTTTAGCAGCGTGTCGAGGCCAGGCCGGCGCACACGGATCTCCTGCGCCTCGGGCTTGTCGGCCAGGAGCGTGCGGAACACGCGCGGAAGATCATCGCCACTCATTTCAATGAGGCCGCGCACTGCGTTGCTGCGCGGATCAACGGTGAAGCCGGCAGCGCGCAGCGCATCGCATTCCCCTGCGTCCATCGCCGCGTCGATCGGTCTGCTCGCCGTGACGGAGATTTCCATGCGGTCGCCAAAATACTCCCGCACCAGCGCATCGGGCGCGCCGCTCGCCATGATTTGCCCGTCCACCATGATCGCGACGCGGTCGGCCAGCGTTTCGGCCTCTCCCATGTCGTGGGTGGTCAGCAGGATTGCCAGCCCCTCATCGCGCAGCTGCTGGAGCATGTCGCTGATGTCTTCGCGCGCGCGCGTGTCGATGCCCACCGTTGGCTCGTCGAGGATCAGCAGCCTGGGAGCGTGCATGAGCGCCGCGCCGATATTGACCCGCCGCTTCATGCCCCCAGACAGTGAGCGCACCGGATCATTGCCACGCGCGCTTAGCCCAATGCGCTCCAGCAGCGTATCCGCTGATGTCTCCAGACGGTCCGGCGCGACGCCCATCAGGCGGCCGAACACCGTGAGGTTTTCGCGCGGCGTGAGCTTGTCGTAAATCGCCAACTGCTGCGGAACGAGCCCGATTTTCCCGCGCGCGTCCGGGGTCTGGCGCGGGTCCTGGCCTGCGACCATCAGCTGCCCGCTTGACAGCGCGATACGTCCGGTGATCGCCTTGACCAGCGTGGACTTGCCGGCCCCGTTGCGTCCGAGCAGCACGAGAATTTCGCCCGGAAATGCGTCGAGGCTGGCGCCGCGCAGCACCCCTCGGCTGCCATACGCGTAATGCGCGTCCTCGACATGCAGAAGAGGTGCCTCAAGCACTGGCTGCGGCTTCGTTGACTCGGGACCGCCAGATCCCCCATCTTCTGACGCATGGGCGCCCTCCCGCGGAGCGTCTTCGCCGGATCGCGGGTCTGTCGCCAGTTCGGCTTGTTGTCGTGACACGTTCAGGACATGCTCGCGGTATCGGTCCCGGCCTCGGGAAGTTGTTTCATTTTGGCGCACAGGATATCTGCCAACTGCCCGGCATATTGGGCCAGCAGCTCGCCATCCGCCCCCAGTTCGCGGACCTGGAGAACCGCATGATCCATTGCGGCGCGTGCAGACTGTCTTGCTGCGTCAATGCCCATGAGGCGCACTAAAGTGGGCTTCTCGCCGTCGTGGCCCACCGTCTTGCTGGCGGACTCGTGGGTGCTCACAGCATCGATCAGATCATCGAAAGTCTGAAACGCCACGCCGATCGACATGCCAAACTCGCGCAACCGCGTCACATGCTCAGGGCACCGCCCGGCAGCACGACCGCCCATTTCCGCAGCAGCAGCGAACAGTGCCCCGGTCTTGCGCGCGTGGATCGCCTTGATCTGATCGGCGGTCATTGGCGCAGTGGCATTCAGATCGGCAGCCTGCCCCGCGACCAGCCCGTTCAGCCCGATAGCTCCGCTCAACATCCGGGTCAAGTCCGCGCGGCAATCGCCGTCAAGCCGCTCCTCGCCGCTGATAACGACAAATGCCTCGTTTAGGAGCGCGATGCCAGCGAGGATCGCAGTCGATTCGCCGAATTCGCAGTGATTTGCCGGCCGGCCACGTCGCAACGAGGCGTTGTCCATGGATGGCAGGTCATCGAAAATCAGCGAAGCTGCGTGCACCATCTCGATCGCACAGGCTGGGGCGAAGGCTTCCGGGCGCTCTGCCTGAGCGTGGCCAGCGGCAACCATCGTCAGGATACCGCGTGCGCGCTTGCCAGGCGCCAGAAGGCTGTAACGGATCGCAGCGGCCAGATCATGGCCTGCACCTGTGGTCTCAGGCACCGCATTTTCCAAAGCGGCATCGATCTGTTGGCCGATTTGCGAAACCACGTTATTAATGTGCTGGTGCATGGCATTGCCTTCGGCGACGTGTTCCCATTTCGTCCCTTCCGGGCCTTCTGCTCCTGTTTTAGTCCGATCAGGCGGGAACCGCCAGCGAATGTCAGTCGTAACAACGCCTGTGGGGAAACATCGGTTCAATCGCGTGCCGAGTCGATCCGTTGTTCACCACGCCGGAAACAGTTCACACCCGCTGGGCCAGATCAGTTGAACTTCATGGCCGACATAGTCACACGCAAGGACGAACACCTCAATATCGTACTGAGCGGTGCGGCAGCCGGAATGCCCGGCGCGACCGGGCTCGATCTAGTGCGGTTCGAGCATGTTGCCCTGCCCGACATTGATATTGAAGAGATCAGCCTGAGCACGCTGTTTCTCGGGCATGAGTTGGGCGCGCCACTTCTCATCAGTTCGATGACCGGCGGGGTGCATCGCGCGGCGCAAATCAACGCCAATCTGGCCGAGGCCGCGCGGGAGCTGAATATCGCGTTCGCGGTTGGCTCGCAGCGCGTCGCGATCGAAACGGGTCAGATGGCCGGTTTCGACCGCAGCCTGCGCGACAAGGCCGGGCGCGTGCCTATCCTTGCCAATTTCGGCGCTGCGCAGCTCAAAAGCTGGAACGGCCAAGAGGCAGCACGCCGCGCGGTGGAGATGATCGACGCCAATGCGCTGATCATTCACCTCAATCCGCTCCAAGAAGCGCTGCAGCCCGGCGGCGACCGGAACTGGTCGGGCCTGCTCGGGCAGATCGAGACGCTGGCGAGCATGGCGGACGTGCCGATCATCGTGAAGGAGGTCGGCGCGGGCATTTCGGGGGCTATGGCGCGCAAGCTGGTTGATGCAGGCGTCGCGGCGGTGGATGTCGCAGGCAGCGGCGGCACGAGTTGGGCTGCTGTAGAGGCGGCGCGCCTGAAGGACCCGGTGGCGCGCGCGGCGGCCGAACCATTCGCGGACTGGGGTATCCCGACGGCCAATGCCATCGCAGATGCGCGCCGTCTTTGCCCCGAAGCAACGATCATCGCGTCCGGCGGCATCCGCAGCGGACTGGATGTAGCCCGCGCGATCCGCCTGGGCGCGGACATCGCCGGAACGGCAGCCGGAGTCCTCGATGCCGCATTGACATCGAGCGAGGCCGTCGTGGATCACTTCCACAGCGTCATCGGCGCGCTGCGCGTGGCCTGCTTCTGCACGGGCAGTCGCACGCTAGCCGACCTCAAGCAGGCGCGTCTCATCCAACCAGGGGCCTAAGCAAGCGAGGCTCGGGAGAAAGCTGACATGGATATTGCAACGGATCAGGCCAATGACGGCGGTCTCAGCGCGATCCGCGCACCGCATGTAAAAGCCGGCGGCGACGGGCGCGCGGTGGTTATCGGCGCGGGCTTTGGGGGTCTGGCAGCGGCCTTGCGCCTGCGCGCCAAGGGCTATGACGTCACGCTTGTCGACCGTGCCTCGCGCTGTGGCGGCCGCGCACAGGTGTTCGAGCGCGATGGCTTCCGCCACGATGCCGGTCCTACCGTCATCACAGCCGATTTCCTGTTCCGCGAATTGTTCGAGCTGTTCGGCAAGCGATTGGAGGACTACCTCACGCTGGTGCCGCTCGACCCGTGGTATCGCTTCCGCTTCCCTGACGGCTCCACCTTCGATTACGGCGGCACGGTCGAGGATACGCAGAACGAAATCCGCAAATTCGAGCCGGCAGACGCTGACGGATATCTCAGGCTGCTTGCGCACTCGGAGAAACTGTTTGACGCCGGCTTCACGCGGCTGGCCGATCAGCCATTCCACAACCCGTTCACGATGATTGGCCAGATCCCCGCGCTGGTGCGCTTGAGAAGCCACAACACCGTCTGGCAAATGATCTGCAAGCACCTGAAAAATGAGAAAATCCGCCAGGCTTTCTCGATCCAGCCGCTACTGGTCGGTGGTAGTCCGTTCGATACGACCAGTATTTATGGTCTGATCCACTACCTTGAGCGCAAGTGGGGCGTCTATTTCGCAATGGGCGGCACCGGCGCGATCGTGGACGCGCTGCACAGGCTGCTGGTTGAAGAGGGCGTGGAGGTGCGCCTCAACACCACCGTCGAGAAGATCGAGACTGCAGGCGGGAAGGTGAGCGGGGTCCGGCTCGAAAATGGCGAGACCTTGCCAGCGGATGCGGTGGTCTCGAACGCAGATCCGCTGCACCTTTACAGCCACATGCTGGACGCCAAGGATCGGCGCTGGAGCGCGCGGGTCAAGACCCGTTTCATGCGCAAGTCGATGGGGCTATACGTGCTCTATTTCGGCACACGCAAGCAGTATCCGGAAGTGGCGCATCACACCATCTGGCTCGGCGCACGCTACCGCGAGCTGCTCGATGAGATTTTCAAGCAGAAGAAGCTCGCTGATGATTTCTCGCTTTACGTGCACAGGCCTACGGCCACCGACGCGAGCTTCGCGCCGGAAGGTTGTGACTCCTACTATGTGTTGTGCCCGGTGCCCAATCTGGATGGCGACATCAACTGGGCGGAGGAAGGACCGAAGCTGCAGCAACGCATTATCGATGCGCTTGACGAGACCATGCTGCCGGGTCTGAACGATACGATCACTTCGGCATTCTACATGACGCCTGAGGACTTCAAGAACGACTATCTGAGCGAGGCTGGAGCGGGTTTTTCTGTTGCGCCGCACTTCACGCAGTCGGCGTGGTTCCGGTTTCACAATCGCGCAGAGGGGCCAAAAGGGCTGTATCTGGTCGGCGCCGGGACGCATCCAGGGGCTGGTATGCCGGGGGTGTTGTGCTCGGCCAAGGTAATCGAGAAGCTCGTGCCAACGCCAGCAGCCGTGCGCGCTTAAATCAGCACATTTTGTAAAATGGCACCCTGGACGCCACCTGTATGAGAAATAGATCCGTAAAAATGGGCGTGCGCGGAAAGAGCAAGGCGAGAGCCGGGGCAGGCGAAATGCCTGCCACCGGCTGTTTTTTTAGAAGTTCCGATTGAACGGATCCCAGTCGCGCGACGATGAGCGGCCAGAGCCGAAGCTGCCCGACGACGACGGCGTGCTCGCGACCGTCGCGGTGTTGAAGCGGCGCGAGGTTACGATCACCCGAGCGCCCACGCGCACCTGACGATACAATTCTTCAACATGCGCGTTGTGCATGCGGATGCAGCCGCTGGAGACCTGACGGCCGATCAGCTGCGGTGCGTCCGTACCGTGAATGCGGTACAGCGTGCTCCCCAGGTACAGCGCGCGGCTGCCCAGCGGGTTGCGCGGATGGCCGCCGGGCACGTGCGCCGGCAGGGTCGGGTCTTCCCGGCGCATACGCGGGGTCGGGGTCCAGCCCGGATTGACGCGCTTTTGCGAAACGCGCAGTGTACCGCCCCAACGCGCTTCAGGGCGCGGCGCGGCGATCGGATAGCTCATGGCGCGACCGCGTTGGCGCACATGATACAACCGCCGGTCACCAAAGCTGACGATGATCGTGCCGGGGCTGTACTGCTTCGAGAAGGACACCATGTGCCGGCCAGAGGCCGAGCTGAAGGAGAAGAACGGTGAAAACTGCGCCGAAACGGGACTGTTTACCGCAGGAGCAGTCACGAACGTAGCCGTGCATAGGGCAACCGCTGCCGCCCAAACGAACATCTGTTTCATTTATACCACCTCTTGAACTTTTGCGGCGGGGACCGCGAGCCGAAGAACGAAAAATAACAAGCAGATGTTACGGAGCTCTTTCAGAACACCCGCGCAAGGTTCTGCCATGCCTGCGCGAAGGTCGATTTTGTCTTAATTCAGCAACACTATGTTGCCGACGAGCATCACGCCGGTCGCGCGAACGTCGCTTTCTGCTAGGGGGACAACTGGGAGCCCTACTAATGCCGGCAAAGCCAACGTGGGCCAGAATGGCGCGGGCAGCGCGCTAGGCTGATCGGTGTCGCCAGCGCGCAAGATCATGGTGCGGACTGGCCGCACCACCTGTTTGCACAGGACCGCGCAATGCGAATTTTTGTTATGGATGTCAGCCCGTACAGCGGGCGCGCAGTCTTGGTGTGCATCAGCAGGGCGCGTTCCGACAAGCAGCAACGCGACCACCGCCAGGACGACAAGTGCCCCAGGCGTCGCCGCTCGGTGCGCGCTACAGTCCGAGATTGCCCCCCATCCAGGCATAATTCCCAGCACCCAATACTTGTACCCAAGTCATTGGTAGCATCGGGCGTTCATGTGGTCTACGCCACGCAGGACGGTTCCGCAGCAACTGTGGCGGAAGGGCGACAGGTCAGGCGCTCTCGCGCAGTTCCCGGCGAAGAATCTTGCCCACGACCGATTTGGGCAGCTCGTCACGGAACTCGATATGGCGGGGCACCTTATAAGGCGTCATCTGCTCGCGACAAAACGCGATGAGATCCGCTTCGCTCAGTTCCGGGTCCTTCTTCACAACAACCGCCTTCACCGCCTCGCCCGATTGCTCATCCGGCAGGCCGACCACACCGGCTTCCACCACGCCGGGATGCGAAGCGATCACCGCCTCGATCTCGTTGGGATAGACGTTGAACCCGGACACATTGATCATATCCTTGGTGCGGTCGATGATGTAGATGAAGCCGCGCTCGTCGATTTTGGCCATGTCGCCAGTACGCAAGAAGCCATCCTCGGTGAAAACCAGCGCGGTCTCGTCCGGGCGCTGCCAGTAGCCCTTCATCACCTGCGGGCCACGGATGCACAACTCGCCTGGCTCCCCCACGCGCACCTCTTCGCCCACCGGCGTTCGTACCGATACCTCGGTCGAGGAAATCGGCAAGCCGATGGAGCCGGTATATTCCTCAATGTCGAGCGGGTTGATGGTCGCCGCCGGTGAGGTCTCCGTCAGCCCATATGCCTCGATCAGTGCGGTGCCTGTTACCTGCTTCCACTCATGCGCGACGCTTTTCTGCACCGCCATACCGCCACCGAGCGTCAGCCGCAGCGCGGAGAAATCAAGCTTGCGGAAGTCCTCGTTATGCAAAAGCGCGTTGAACAGCGTGTTCACGCCGGTCATGGTCGTGAAGCGCTCCTTGCGCAACTCCTTGACGAAACCGGGAATGTCGCGCGGGTTGGTGATCAGAATGTTTTTCGCGCCGATCTTGATGAAGGTCAGACAGTTCGCCAGCAGCGCGAAGATATGATACAGCGGCAGCGCAGTAATAATGGTCTCTTCGCCCTCGCGGACATGCGGTTTGATCCAGGCATGGGCCTGTTCGAGATTGGCGATCATGTTGCGGTGCGTGAGCATCGCGCCCTTGGGAATGCCTGTCGTGCCGCCCGTGTATTGGAGGAACGCCAGATCCTCCGGGCCGACATCCACCGGCTTGTAGGTCCGTTTCGACCCGGCCGACAGCACGTCCTTGAACCACAGTGCGCCGGGGATATTCCACTCCGGAACCATCTTCTTCACGCGCTTGACCACCAGGTTGACGATGCTGGCCTTGGGGAAATCGAGCATGTCACCGAGCCGGGTCACGATCACGTGTTCGACACTGCATTGGTCAAGCACCTGCTCAAGCGTGTGCGCAAAGTTCTCGACGATGACGATCGCCTTCGCGCCAGAATCCGCAAGCTGCCCCCCCAATTCGCGTGGCGTGTAAAGCGGGTTGCAATTGACCACCGTGTAGCCCGCGCGCAGCACACCCAGCATCGCGATCGGGTATTGCAGCACGTTGGGCATCATGATCGCCACGCGCGCGCCGCGCTCCAGCCCCAGGTCGTCCTGCAGATACGCTGCGAAGGCCTGCGACAACCGGTCGATCTCGGCGAAGGTATAGGTCTTGCCCATACACGTGAACGCGGGAAGGTCCGCATAGCGCTTCGCGCTATTGGCAAACATCTCGCCGATGGAACGATACGCGTCCGGGTCGATGTCATGCGGCACGCCGGGCGGGTAGTTGTCGAGCCAGATCGGGTCCATTCCTCCCTCCAAAGTGGAACCGGCTCGTTGAATGCGGCCGGATTTTGCAACGAATATCGCAGGTTGGATGTTACATTATGGTAGTTTTTCAGGCGCCGAAAGACTGATTTACGCAAACGTCAAGCGCGGCCTCAAACAACCAGAGGCCGTCCGCAGCATGTGGGGAGGAGAGATGCCTGATCCGCAAATGTTCAAGGATGTCGACGCCTATATCGCCGATCACTTCATTGTTGACGATCCCGCGCTCGATGCCGCCATCGCCGCGTCCGAAGCCGCTGGCCTTCCCAACATCGCGGTGTCCCCTGTGCTGGGCAAGTATCTATATTTGCTGGCGAAACTCACCGGCGCGCGGCGCATCCTGGAGATCGGGACACTCGGCGGCTACAGCACCACATGGCTGGCGCGCGCGCTGCCAGAAGATGGCCAACTCATCACCCTGGAATATGAGCCCAAACATGCCGGGGTGGCGCGGGCCAATCTCGACCGTGCAGCGGTCGGCCCATGGGTAGAGATCATGGTTGGCGATGCGCTGGCATCGCTACGCGAACTCGACGAGCGCGGGGCCCCGCCCTTCGACATGGTATTCATCGACGCGGACAAGGAGAATTATACCGCCTATCTCGACTGGTCCATCAAGCTGTGCCGGCCAGGCGCGCTGATCATCGCGGATAACGTGGTACGCGACGGGCGCGTTCTCGATACGGGCTCGAATGATCCTATGCTGCAGGGCGTACGGGCCTTCAACGAAGCCTTGGCGCAGGATAGCCGCGTAGAGGCGATCATGACGCAAATGGTGGGCGCGAAAGGCTATGACGGTATCGCGCTGGCGATCGTCCGCGCATGAGCAGGGCAAACCGCAGCCACGATTGTCGCGTACCGATCCCAGCACCTCACAACACGGGTTGAACGCCATGAAGAAGCAACTTTCCGCCGCCGTCGCACTGCTCGGCATGCTGAGCGCCGCGCCTGTCGCGACGGTTCCCGCCGATGCCCAGACGCGCTCGGCGCATGAGTTCAGTTTCACCTCCATCAGCGGCGAGCCGATGCCGCTGTCCGAATATGCCGGAAAGGTGCTGCTGGTGGTGAATACCGCGTCGCTGTGCGGGTACACCCCGCAATATCAGGGGCTTCAGGCGCTGTGGCAAGACTATCGCGATCGCGGCCTGGTCGTGATCGGCGCACCGTCAAACGACTTCGGCGGGCAAGAGCCGAAAAGCGAAAGCGAGATCCAGGAGTTTTGCCAAGGCGCGTTCGGGGTCAACTTTCCGCTGACCGAGAAAATCCAGGTGAAGGGACCGGACGCCCATCCATTCTATCAGTGGGCGCGCGAGACCGGCGGCGAGAGCCTTGCGCCGCGTTGGAACTTTCACAAATATTTGATCTCGGCGGACGGCAAGCTGGTCGGTGCATTCAACACGCGGGTGAAGCCGCAGGCCAAGGAACTGACCGACGCGATCGAAGAGCAACTCGCCAGCGCGAAGATCAATTAGAAGCTCATGGCACGCAAAGCCGCGAACGGCACGGGACGCGATCTCGTCCTCGTGCTAGGAGACCAGTTGTCGCCCAGCGTCAGTAGCCTCAACGCCGTGGACTCGACCAGTGCGATAGTGCTGATGGCCGAAGTTCACGAAGAGGCCACCTACGTCAGGCACCACAAGAAAAAGATCGCGTTCATCTTCGCGGCGATGCGCCATTTCGCCGACGAGCTGCGCGCGGCTGGCTGGACGGTCGATTACGCCGCCCTGGATGATCCGGAAAATACTGGATCGTTCAGCGGCGAAGTTGAGCGCGCGATCGCGCAGCATCAGCCTGCGCGCCTGATCGTCACCGAGCCCGGCGAATGGCGTGTCGCGCAGATGTTCGCCGACTGGCGCGCGCGATTTGATATCCCGGTGGAGGTGCTGGATGACGACCGCTTCTCGTGTTCGCGGGCCGACTTCGCGCGCTGGGCCGAGGGCCGCAAAGGCCTGCGGATGGAGTATTTCTATCGCGATATGCGCCGTCAGACCGGCCTGCTAATGGACGGCGAGGAACCGGAGGGCGGGCGGTGGAACTTCGACGCTGATAACCGCAAGCCCGCGGGCGACGACCTGTTTATCCCTGCGCCGATGCACTTCGAAGCGGACGGAACGACCCGCGAAGTGCTCGATTTGGTCGGAGCGCGCTTTTCCAATCACATCGGCGATCTGGACCCGTTCTGGTTCGCCACGCGCCGCGCGGACGCGAAGCGGGCATTCACGCATTTCCTCAAGACCGCCCTGCCCTCGTTCGGCGATTATCAGGACGCGATGCTCACCGGCCAGAAGTTCCTCTATCACAGCGTCTGCTCGCTTTATCTGAACGCCGGTCTGCTCGACCCGCTGGAAATGTGCCGCCGCGCCGAGGCCGAATACCGGGCCGGCCGTGCGCCGCTCAACGCCGTCGAGGGCTTCATCCGACAGATCATCGGCTGGCGTGAATACATCCGCGGCATCTACTGGCTGAAAATGCCGGATTATGCTGGCGTCAATTTCTTCGAGGCTGCAAACGACCTACCAGATTTCTACTGGACCGGCGAGACGGACATGGCCTGCGTGCGCGCCGCCGTCGGCCAGACCATCGAAGAAGCCTACGCGCATCACATCCAGCGGCTGATGATCACCGGCAATCTCGCGATGCTGATGGGGGTGGAACCAAGGCAAATCCACGAATGGTATCTCGCGGTCTACGCCGATGCCTACGAGTGGGTGGAGATGCCCAACGTGCTGGGCATGAGCCAGTTCGCCGATGGCGGCCTACTCGGCTCAAAGCCCTATGCGGCGGGCGGCAACTACATCAACAAGATGTCCGACTATTGCCGCTCATGCGCCTATGACGTGAAGCAGAAAACCGGCCCGCGCGCCTGCCCATTCAACTACCTTTACTGGGATTTTCTGGCCCGCAACCGCGACAAATTGGCGGGAAATCCGCGCCTCGGGCCGGTCTATCGGACCTGGGACAAGATGAGCGCCGACAAGCGCGAGGCCACGCGCGAAAGCGCCCGCACCTTCATTCGCGATCCTGATCGCGTGAGCGCGCAGCGCGCCGGCACGCCTGCGAACAGTATTTGACCTCGTCCCAGACCCGC
>CAYVFK010000022.1:0-16160 GCA_964450925.1 uncultured Hyphomicrobiaceae bacterium
GCCCGCCGAGGCGCGCCGACAACCCGCGAATGGTCGTGACATAGCATGCGAAAAAGAACGCCGCCGCGACCGGCAACAGCACGGCTGGGCCGAAGCTCTCCCAGTTCGGCCGGATCACGATCATCGCGCCGATCAGCCCAACCGCGATGGCCCCAATTCGGCGCGGGCCTATCTTCTCGCCGAGCGCGAGCGCCGCGATGACCGTGAGCAACAACGGCTCGATGAAGAAAATGGCGATCGCTGTGGCGAGCGGCAGCAGGCTTACGGCCCAGATCAGGCAGATCACCGCGCCAGCCGCGAACGCCCCTGCCAGCATCAGCCACCCGCTCAGCGCGCCCGGCCAGAACAGCTCGCGCCGCGCTGTCAGGATCGTCATCAGGATCGCGCTTTGAATGGCGAAGCGGAACAGCGCGATCTGTCCTGGCGCGAGCCAATCCGCAAGATACTTCGAAAAGGCGTCCAGCATCGGCACCAGAAACACGCCGGCGATCATGAACCCGATGCCGGAAGTGGTGCGCAGATCTTGTTCTGAGGCGGTCGGCAGCATTGACGGCATTGGCGACGCTTCGCGGTTGATGCTGGGGGTAGGCGCTCTACCGGTTATACGACGCGGCGCGCCCTCAGCCCCGGACGTGCCGCGCCACGTAGCCTGGCAGCGCAAAGGCGGCAAGATGAACCTCGGGCGTGTAGTATTTCATCTCGCCTTTGAGGTTTGAGAAACGCGCCCTCAGCGTCTCCGGTTCCAGCGCCCGCCCGGCAGGATCGTCGCAGCCCCATGACAGTGACATTGGTCCGCCGATATAGGTGGGCGTGGTGATGAGATAGGCCGCTGCGTCCGAGAACAAGGCGCGGAAGCTCTTCTGGACGTCGCGCAGTTCATCGCCCTGCAGGAACGGCAAACCGGACTGGGCGACCAGCACGCCGCCGTCATTCAGCGCGCGCTTGCAATTCGCATAGAACTCGCGGGTGAACAGCGCGACGGCCGGGCCGATCGGGTCGGTGGAATCCACCAGGATCGCGTCGAAGCACTCGTTCGTTTCAGCGACAAATTTTGTGCCATCGGCGATTACGACCTCGGCGCGCGGATCATCGAATGCGCCCTTCGCGATGAAATCCAGATAGCGCCGCGAAAGGTCGATAACGCTCTGGTCGATTTCGCAGAGCACGGCGCGCTCGACGCTTGGGTGTCGCAGCACCTCGCGCAGCACGCCGCCATCGCCGCCGCCGATGATGAGCACCCGCTTGGGCTCCGGCTGGGCCATGAGCGCAGGATGCGACATCATCTCGTGGTAGACAAACTCATCTTCTTCGGTCAGTTGCACCACACCATCCAGCATCAGCACACGGCCGAAAGTGTCATTCTCGAAGATGATAAGATGCTGGTGCTCGGTCTGGCTCTCATAGAGCACGTTGTTGGTCTTGAAGGAGAAGCGGAAAGCTTCGTGCAGCGTTTCGGGGATCCAACGGGCCATGACGACCTCCTGCAGAAAAAGCGCGAACCGCGCCGGAAACCGGGGGGGATAGATCGCGCGTCAAATCTGATTGTTCGACGTTATAGCGGCAATCAAGCCGGACTGGGGCTGCGCACGAACCAACATTCCAAAGCGCAGCGGGCCGCAACCAATGTCTGGCCGCGGCCCGGATCGTGTCTCACACGCGTTGATGCCGCCTGTCAGGCCGCTTTTGCAACGTCCCAGACGTGGCGGCCGCGCAGATGCTCGGTCACCACGACTTCCTCAGGTTCAAAAGCATCGCGCAGCACTGGAATGGCTGCATGAGGGTCTGCCTCGCCGCACATAAAAATATCCAGCGCCGCATAGCCGTATTCCGGCCAGCTGTGGATACTGATATGCGACTCCGCGAGAACCGCAACACCGGTTACCCCGCCGTTTGGCGTGAAGTGATGCATGTTCATATGCAGCAGGGTTGCACCCGCCTCATCCACGCATCGTCGGAAGGTCTCCTCGACATGCGCGACATCGTCGATATGCTTGGCATTCATCAGATCAATGATGAGATGCGTTCCTGCGAAACGAACACCGTCGCGCTCGCAAAAATAGTCCTTCCGATCGTCCGTTTCCGTCTGAGCGGAACGAGACAGCGATTTTTCTTCCGTTTGGGCGGTGCTTGAACCAGGATCCAAGTCCATCCCCAATTGGAAGAGGGCGTCATCGTAAGCCATATGGCGTCCTCCCCAACCAGTAGATGACCGAACACACTGCGTGAACGAGGCAGGGTTCTGCCTGCCTCAAGCGCGAGTTTCAAGAGAAAAATTGTCAGCCAGCGCGCTCGCCCGTTCACCAGGCCCCGATTTCCTGCTCTGTCGGGACAAAATGCCACGCAGCGGGCGTCATTTCATGCCTGTCCCACATCCAGCCCGAGCCTAACCGCGGCTCTCATCGCAGGTCGGGCATCTATGCCTAATGCGCGCCCGCGCCCCACACATAGATGCTGGCGAACAGAAACAGCCAGACCACATCAACAAAGTGCCAGTACCACGCAGCGGCTTCGAATCCGAAATGCTTCTGCGGGGTGAAGTGACCAGAGAGTGATCTCACCAGCACCACGATCAGAAAGATTGTTCCGATGACGACATGTGCCCCGTGGAAGCCAGTCGCCATGACGAAGACCGAACCGTAGATGTGGCCGGAAAATTCAAAAGCCGCATGGCTGTACTCGTAGGCCTGCAAGGCTGTGAACGACATGCCGAGCAGGATTGTCAGCACGAGGCCCCAGATGAGCCCGCGTCGATCATTGTTCAAGAGTGCGTGGTGCGCCCAGGTGACCGTTGTGCCCGATAACAGCAGCACCAGCGTGTTGACCAGTGGCAGGCCCCATGGGTCGAATGCCGCCTCGAAACGGCCATCCCCCGTCGCCGCAGGCGGCCATTGCCCACCTGTCGCCTCATGCCTGCCGACCACCCCGACCATTTCGCCATTGATCGTCTCTGCGGCTGGGAACAACGCGGCGTCGAAATAGGCCCAGAACCAGGCAACGAAGAACATCACCTCCGAGGCGATGAACAGGATCATGCCGTAGCGCAGATGAAGCTGAACGACCGGAGTATGCGCCCGCTCCACTACAGATTCGTAGACCACATCGCGCCACCACCCGATCATGGTCGCAAAGACGCCCAGCAGGCCGATGAAGAATATCCAGGGCCCTTCAACGCCAAACAGGCCGCCCTGACCGGTGCGCATCCAGGCGACCGCGCCGAGCGCCATCACAAAAGCGGACAATGACCCCACGAGCGGCCAAGGACTGGGCTCAACGATGTGATACTCGTGCTGCTTGGTGTGCGCTTTGGCCATGACCTAGTCTCTTCCCCTGTTCTCTCACTCAGACGCGCGGCGCCTGTCAGCCCTGGCTCGTTGTTATAGCCGGTTTATTCCGCCGTCGCGATCCGGGAATCGTTCGGGCCGCTCGCTGCCCCGGTACGCGGCTCGCTCCTCATCGGGAAAAACGTATAGGAGAGGGTAATCTCCTCGATCTCGCGGGCTTCGGGATCGTCGAGGATTGCCGGATTGACGAAAAAGCTCACCGGCATGTCCATACGCCGGCCCGGCTCCAGCACCTGCTCGGTGAAGCAGAAGCATTCCACCTTGCTGAAGTAATACCCAGCGATTGCCGGCGACACATTGTAGGTAGCCGTGCCGGCCAGCGGCTCTCCGGTCGGGTTGTGCGCTTCATAGACCGCCAAGGCCGACTCGCCGATCCGCACCCGCATGGAGGTCTGCGCGGGCTTGAAGTTCCAGTCGAGCTTGGGAGAAATGTTGGCATCGAAGCGGATAGTGATCGTGCGGTCGAGGACCTCGGTTGATCCAGCCTCTGCAACCTGAGTGGTGCCGCCATATCCGGTGACGCGGCAGAACAGATCGTAAAGTGGCACGGCCGCGAAGGACAGGCCGGTCATACCGGCGACAAGCAACACAAGCGGGAAGACCGTCCGTCGCAGCACCCGCCCATCCTGAGACAGCGGATTGGGCGCCTTGCCACGGTTAGCGTCGTCACTCATCGTTCCAGAGCCCTTTTCCCAGGGTTAAAGCGGCCGGTTGAACACCATCGGTCCCAGCCGCACGATCGTTACGATAAAGAACAAGACCGCCAGCGCCACCAGCGCCCACGCCAGCGCAACCGAGCGTTTTCGCTGGCGCTGCTGGCGGATACGGTCTTCCTCGCGCAGCCGTGCGTCATGTTGTTCAGCGCTATCGCTCGCGACATTGGTAACGTCAGTTTCCGGCATGACGCCCTTTCTCTAAACCGCCCATCCAGCGAGGTGATCGACCATTAACGCACCGAAGATGCCGAACAGGTACAGGATCGAAAACTTGAACAGCCGCCGCGCGGCACGATCTGCGCCAACGCCCTCGCGCCACCGCCAGGTTTCCACGGCCAACGCCAACAACACTGCCCCCAGCAGACCGGCAACGATGGCATAGCCGATCGACGCGAAGCCGAACAGAGCCGGCGCTACGCCGATAGGCGCGAGCAGAATGCTGTAGATCAGTATTTGCCAGCGGGTCGCATCCGGGCCTGCGACCACGGGGAGCATCGGGATGCCGGCGCGCTGATAATCCTGGCTGCGCACCAGCGCCAGCGCCCAGAAATGTGGCGGCGTCCAGAAAAAGATGATTGCGAACAGCACAGCGCTTTCGACCGAGACTGACCCCGTCACCGCCGCCCAGCCGATCATCGGCGGAAACGCCCCGGCCGCACCGCCAATCACGATGTTCTGCGGCGTGCGCCGCTTCAGCCACATGGTGTAGATGACCAGGTAAAACAGGATGGTGCCGGCCAGCAGTACGCCCGCCACCCAGTTGACCATTAAACTGAGGCACAGGACCGAACCGGACCCGAGCACCACGCCTAGCGTCAGCACCTCGTCCCGCGAGACGCGGCCGCGCGGCAGCGGCCGTTTGGCCGTGCGCTGCATGATCGCGTCGATGTCAGCGTCATACCACATGTTCAGCGCGCCCGCCGCACCGGCCCCCACCGCGATCGCGAGAAGCGCCGCGAAGCCCAGCACTGGGTGGATCGCGCCAGGCGCGGCGATCATGCCGGCCAGAGCCGTGAAGATCGACAGCGACATGACCCGCGGCTTCAGCAGCGCCCAATAATCGCGCAGCTCACCCGTTTCGCGAGCGCGCCGCCGCGCGTGCGCCGGCTGGCTCGCGAAGCCCTTCGGCTGGGGAGCCTCGCGGGGGGTGATGTCAAAGGTTACGCTCTGGTCGGTCATTCCTGATCGCGTGCCATGTTACGCAGGGGCCGTGACTGCACGGCCCCCGCCAGCGTTGCGTCGCTCCGCACTACTTGATGCGCGGCAGAGTCTCGAACTGGTGGAACGGCGGCGGAGACGACAGCGTCCATTCCAGCGTCGTCGCGCCTTCGCCCCACGGGTTGTCAGCCGCTCGCTGCCCGCGCGCGAAGGCGTAGGCCACGCCGATGACAAAGACGACGGCAGCAGCAGCGGAAATGTACGATCCGATCGAAGAAATGTAGTTCCACCCAGCGAACGCATCTGGGTAGTCGACATAGCGGCGTGGCATGCCCTGAAGGCCCAGGAAATGCTGCGGAAAGAACAGCAGGTTCACGCCGATGAACGTCATCCAGAAGTGCAACTGGCCGATGAACTCTGAGTAGGTATAGCCAAACATCTTCGGGAACCAGTAATACCAGGCCGCGAAAATGCCGAACATCGCGCCCATCGACAGGACGTAGTGAAAGTGTGCGACCACGTAATAGGTGTCATGCAGCTGACGGTCGATACCCGAGTTTGCGAGCACCACGCCCGTAACGCCACCAACCACGAACACGAAGATGAACCCGACAGCCCAAAACATCGGCGTGCGGAACTCGATCGAGCCGCCCCACATGGTCGCTATCCATGAGAAGACCTTGATGCCGGTGGGGACCGCGATCACCATCGTTGCGAACACGAAATAAGCTTGGGTGTCGACGCTTAGGCCGGCCGTGTACATATGGTGCGCCCAGACGATGAAGCCGATCACGCCGATGGCCACCATCGCATAGGCCATTCCGAGATATCCGAAGATCGGCTTGCGCGAGAAGGTTGCGATGATGTGGCTGATGATCCCGAAGGCCGGCAAGATCATGATGTACACTTCGGGGTGTCCGAAGAACCAAAACAGATGCTGGTACAACACCGGATCGCCGCCGCCGGCTGGATCGAAGAAGGTGGTGCCGAAGTTACGATCCGTCAGCAGCATCGTGATTGCGCCCGCCAACACCGGCAGCGACAGCAGCAGCAGGAATGCCGTCACCAGGATCGACCACGCGAACAGCGGCATCTTATGAAGCGTCATGCCCGGCGCGCGCATATTGAAGATGGTGGTGATGAAGTTGATCGCGCCAAGGATCGACGAGACACCCGCAATATGCAGCGACAGGATGATCAGATCCATCGCCGGCCCCGGGCTCCCGGTCGTGGATAACGGCGGATACATCGTCCAGCCGCCGCCGAAGCCGTCTGCTCCTGCTTCCCCCGGGACGAAAAGCGACAGCATCAGCAGCGTGAACGAAAACGGGAGTAGCCAGAACGAGATGTTGTTCATGCGCGGAAACGCCATGTCTGGCGCGCCGATCATGATGGGCACGAACCAGTTGCCGAAGCCGCCGATAAGCGCTGGCATG
This sequence comes from uncultured Hyphomicrobiaceae bacterium, assembly GCA_964450925.1. Classification (GTDB taxonomy): domain Bacteria; phylum Pseudomonadota; class Alphaproteobacteria; order Rhizobiales; family Rhodomicrobiaceae; genus Dichotomicrobium. Next base: position 6,652 of record CAYVFK010000022.1, read on the forward strand.
ACCATGAAGAAGATCATGATCAGGCCGTGAGCCGAGACCAACACGTTATAGGAGTGCGGGTTTGCGAAGATCTGCATGCCGGGCTCTTGAAGCTCCATGCGCATACCCACGGACATCGCCCCGCCGATGAAGCCCGCGATGATCGCGAAGATCAGGTAGAGCGTCCCGATATCCTTATGGTTGGTCGAAAAGAGCCAGCGGCGCACAAAGCCCATCTGCTCTTCTTGATGCCCAGTGGCGTCGATACTGGTCATATCCCTGAATGTCCCCTTTTTTCGCGATGCTCTTGCAGCGGCGCTATTCGTTCACGACAGCAATTTGCGTGTCAGATGCGGCGTTCAGCGGCTCGCCAGTTGCGAGCAGCGTCTCATCCAGTCTCCCTTTCGCAGCAAACTCCTGCTTCGCGCTCTCCAACCACGCATCGTATTCTTCCTGCGTGACCACACGCACTGCGATCGGCATGAAGGCGTGGCGCGCGCCGCATAGCTCCGAGCACTGTCCGTAAAATGTGCCTGTCTGCGTCGCCTGGAACCAGGTTCGATTGACGCGCCCAGGGATCGCGTCGATCTTTGAGCCGAAAGCGGGAACGGTCCAGTTGTGCATGACGTCGGCTGCCGTGACCAGCACCTGCACAGTCTTACCAACGGGCACCACCACGTCAGCATCGACGGCGAGCAGACGAGGCTGACCCGGCTCAAGGTCGGCATCTTCGATCATGAACGAACCGAAGGAGAAGCCTGCATCAGGGTATTCATATTCCCAATACCACTGATAACCAGTTGCCTTGATTGTGAGGTCCGGTTGCGGATAGCTGTGTTGCGCGTAAAGCAGACGGAACGATGGTATCGCGATGATCACCAAAATCAGGATTGGCACCACCGTCCAAAGCACTTCCAGCGTCGTGTTGTGATGGAACTTTGCAGGCTCTGGATTTGCGCGCCGATTATAGCGGATGATCGCCCAGATCAACAAACCGGTCACGAACAGCGTTATGCCTGTTATGATCACCAGCAGCAGATCGTGGAAATCAATCATCTGCTCCATGATCGGAGAAGCCGCTTCCTGAAGGTTGAGGCCCCAGGGTTCTGGTTGCGACGCCAATGCTAACGGCGTCTGGGTCAAATTCACTATCCCAGCAAGCGCTGCGAATTTCGGAAGGCGCTCCAACACTTTTCTCCCCGATCTGACATCCATCCTGTCGCGATCTCCCTTGGTCACCGATCCAGCCCACCTGAGAGTCGATCGAAATATGTTCGTGAAGGTAACGCAGGTCCACTGCATTTGTATCCCCCGGGGATAGCGGCAAAGGCGCGCGCCTTGCAAGCACCGACATCATCGCAGCTTTGCCCTGCACCCGCAGGCCGGTCAATCAGCAGGATGCATGCGGCATAAGCACGCACAGCGAGGTGTCGCGCACGCTCTGCAACCGAGGCATTGCGTCGAAATGTGGCCGCATTGCCCGCGCACTCACGCGGGCGAAATGCGAAGCCTCGCGCGCAAGGCCTGCACCCTGTAGCCAATGCCGCGAAATTCGCATCGAAGCGACATGACGGCTCGCGAAAGCCGCAGCCAGGTTTTCAGAACATGATGGACCGTTTCATAGCGCTCTTGTTACGCCGGCTTGCTTTCCCCGCGTTGCTCGCTGGCATCGTCGGAGGTTTCGCGCTTGCCCAAGGCGCACATGGCCCCGCGCAGGCCCAATTCAGCGAGAGCGAGCTCAAGACCACAGTCGGCGCGTGGCAGGTGCGCTGCGGCCGCCCCCCCGGCGCGCGTGCCGAAAAATGCGCGCTGGTGCAAAGTGTGACGGCGGAGGATCGCAGGAACGTATCGCTCACCATCATCTTTTTGCGATCTTTCAGTGGGGACAAGAGGCTGCTGCGGGTCGTCGCGCCACTGGGCGTGCTGCTACCCACGGGCCTCGGGCTGAAGATCGATGGCGAAGATGTCGGCCATGCGCCATTCCTGAAATGCGGCCAGGTCGGTTGCGTCGCCGAAGTTGTCGCGGATGACAATCTGGTTGGCAAGATGCAGTCCGGTCAAAACGCCATCTTCATTATTTTCCAGACGCCGGAAGAAGGCATCGGCGTGCCGATCGACCTGACGGGTTTCGGCGACGGGCTGGCGCAACTGAACTAGCCCTCAGCGCCGCCCGGGTTGTATCCTGCTGTCTCACGCCGTAAGCTTACAATTGCGCTTTGAAGAGGCGTCGCGCTGCAAGTCGGCGCAAGGATCGCCCAGCCCCAACTTTCCAGCGAGGAGGCTCCCATGACTGTCAGAGATTTCGAGCCTGACACAAACTTTGCCACACCCGAACAGCAAAGCTTCTTCACGAAGTCTTTGGCCGAAACTGACCCGGAGATTGCCGAGGCTGTTGATCTGGAACTGAAGCGCCAGCGCGAGGAAATCGAGCTGATCGCGTCGGAGAATATTGTCTCGCAAGCGGTGCTGGAAGCGGTCGGCTCGGTGCTGACGAACAAATACGCCGAAGGCTATCCGGGCAAGCGCTACTATGGCGGCTGCCAATTCGTCGACATCGCTGAAAACCTGGCGATCGATCGCGCCACGCGGCTATTCGGCTGCGGCTATGCCAACGTCCAGCCCAACTCCGGCAGCCAGGCCAACCAGGCGGTGTTCCTCGCGCTGATCAAGCCGGGCGACACGATCATGGGCCTGAGCCTCGACGCCGGCGGACATCTGACGCACGGCGCAGCGCCCAACATGTCGGGCAAGTGGTTCAACGCCGTCCACTATGGCGTGCGCAAGGAAGACGCGCTGATTGACTATGATGAAGTTGAGGCGCTCGCCAAGGAGCACCGCCCGAAGATCATCCTCGCCGGCGGCTCGGCCTATCCGCGCCAGATCGACTTCGCTCGCTTCCGCGAGATCGCCGACAGCGTCGGCGCGTATTTCATGGTGGACATGGCGCATTTCGCCGGGCTCGTCGCGGCCGGACTTTACCCCAGCCCGTTCCCCCACGCCCATGTCGCCACCACCACAACCCACAAGACCCTGCGCGGTCCGCGCGGCGGCATGATCCTCACCAACGACCCCGATCTCGCCAAGAAATTCAACTCCGCCGTGTTTCCCGGAATGCAGGGCGGCCCGCTGATGCATGTGATCGCCGGTAAGGCCGTCGCGTTTGGCGAAGCGCTACGCCCGGAATTCAAGGTCTATTCTCAGGCCGTTATCGACAACGCCAAGGCAATGGGCGAAACGCTCAAAACAGGCGGGCTGGACATCGTCTCTGGCGGCACCGACACCCATGTCATTCTGGTCGACCTGCGGCCGAAAGGGGTGACAGGGCGGGCCGCCGAAGCGGCGCTGGGGCGCGCGCACATCACCTGCAACAAGAACGGCGTGCCGTTCGATCCGGAAAAGCCGACCGTAACATCGGGCATCCGGCTTGGCTCGCCCGCAGGCACCACGCGCGGTTTCCGCGTGGCGGAGTTCCAGGAGGTCGGCCAGATGATCCTCGACGTTCTGGATGGGCTTGCGCGCAACGGTGCGCAGGCAAACGAGACCGTCGAGGCAGAAGTCAAGCGGCGCGCTCTGGATTTATGCGGGCGCTTCCCGATATACTGAAAACTGTCGGGACGTCACATAATTCGATCGGCCCCGGGGCACACTCGGGGCTGACGAGCACTTCATTACGCTCAACCCGGAAACGAGGCCGCAAACCCGCTTTGCTGGCGACAGGGGCTTTATCCATGAGATGCCCTTTTTGCGGAGCGCTCAACACGCAAGTCAAGGATTCCCGTCCTGCGGAGGACAGCGGGGCGATCCGCCGGCGGCGCTTCTGCGGCGAATGCGGCGGCCGGTTCACTACCTTTGAGCGCATCCAGCTTCGCGAACTGACCATCATCAAGCGCAATGGCCGGCGCGTGCCCTTCGACCGGGACAAACTGGCACGCTCGATCCAGATCGCCGCGCGTAAACGGGCGGTGGAGCCTGAGCGTATCGATCAACTCGTCAGCGGAATTGTCAGGCGCATGGAAAGCTCGGGCGAGCCTGAAATCAGCAGCCAGCGGCTCGGCGAAATGGTCATGGAAGGCTTGAAGACGCTGGATGATGTGGCCTATGTCCGCTACGCCTCGGTTTACAAGAATTTCCGCGAGGCCAGCGACTTTACGGATCTGCTGAGCGAACTGTCGGAGAAACGCCTCACCTCGGCGGACAACCAGACGGATGAACGATAACATCAGCGCATTCGCGGCTCTCACCCGACCTGTCGCCGACCTTGCAGCACGCCGGCACACGCCGATGCGCGTCGCCCTACGCCATGCGCGCGCAGCTATGGGGCAGACCTGGCCGAACCCCGCGGTTGGCGCGGTCGTGACAAACGAGGCTAGCGGCGTGATCCTTGGTGTCGGCGGCACCGCGTCCGGCGGACGCCCGCACGCAGAAGTCATGGCACTGCGCATGGCGGGGGCTTCAGCGCGCGGCGCGACGATGTTCGTGACCATGGAGCCGTGCTGCCACTACGGCAAAAGCCCACCCTGCGTCGAAGCAATCCTCGCAGCCGGCATCAAACGGCTGATCTACGCCGTCGAGGACCCCAACCCGCTGGTTGCAGGGAAGGGCCTGGAGGCGCTGCGCGCCCAGGGGGTGGAGGTGCATCGCGCCGCCGATACGCGCGAAGCGCACTGGGTGTCGCTGGGCCATATCCTGCGGATGCGAGAAAACCGGCCCTTCGTTCAGCTCAAGCTTGCGGTCGGCTCTGACGGGCGGGTGCCGCGCGGCGGCGGCAAACCTGTTTTCGTCACTGACGAGGTCGCCCGGAGCCGGGTCCATCTGATGCGCGCCCGCGCCGACGCGATCCTCGTGGGCAATGGCACTGTAAAGGCCGACGATCCATCACTGAGCTGCCGCCTACCGGGGCTGGGCTGGCGCTCGCCGGTGCGCGTGGTGCTGGCGCGCCGCGCCGACCTGTCCCACGACAGTGCGCTGGCGCGCACTGCCGCCAACCACCCGGTGTGGGTTCTGCACGGGGTCGACGCGCCGCCCGGTAACATCGCTCAGTTGCGCTCAATCGGTGTCGAATGCTTGTCCTGCGCGCTCACGCCGGACGGACGGCTCGCGCCGGGCAGCATCCTGCAAGTCTTGAGCGAGCGCGGAATCACGCGGCTGATGATCGAAGGCGGACCGGCGGTCGCGCGGGCGTTTCTCGATGCAGGCTATGTCGATGAACTAGCGCTGCTGCGCGGCGCGCGGCCCGCAGGGCCGAATGGCTTGCCGCCGTTTCCCCCGGATGGGCTGGACCTGATCCCCAACCTGCCTCAGTTCGTTATCCATGAGGCGCATCGGCTTGGGCCAGACCAACTCACGCTTTACCGCAACAAACAGCGCATGGACCATGTTCACGGGGATCATCACTGACGTCGGCACGCTCGAGGCACGCGAGGGAGGCCGCTTTCGCATCGCCTGCGGCTACGCGCCCGAAACCATCGATATCGGGGCCTCAATAGCCTGCGATGGCTGCTGCCTGACAGTGACGAATGTCGCGCGGCGTGATGGCGGGTCAGTCTTCGCAATCGATGCATCCGCGGAAACGCTGTCGCGCACCACGCTGGGCGAATGGGCGCCTGGCCGGCGCATCAACCTGGAGCGGTCGTTGCGGATGAGCGACGAGCTAGGCGGGCATTTGGTTACAGGCCATATCGACGCTGTCGCCGAGATCATTGCTGCAACGCCCGACGGCGCTTCCACACGCTTTGAGATAGAAACGCCGTGCGAGGTCGCGCCATTCATTGCGCCGAAAGGCTCGGTGGCCCTTGACGGCACCTCTCTGACAGTCAACGCGGTTGAAGGCAATCGTTTCAGCGTCAATCTGATCCCTCACAGTCTCGCAGTCACGACTTGGGGCGAAAAACAGGCTGGCGACAGGTTAAATCTGGAAATCGACCTGATGGCGCGGTATGTAGCGCGTCTGTTGGAGGCGCAGGCACAGGGTCTTACAGGGGCGCGCGGCTGAAACGCGTTGCGCTTGACCGCCAGCAAACCGGACGGTCGGAAAGATCATACCCATGAGCGCAGAATCGCCGGGAGACGGGCACCACGCATCCGCGATCCTGATTGTGGAAGCACGTTTCTACCAAGACATTGCCGATGAGCTGTATAACGGCGCGGTGGCGGAAATCGCGCGCCGGGGCGGCACTTGCGAGCGCATCTCGGTTCCCGGCGTGCTAGAAGTGCCGCAGGCGGTTGCGATGGCCCATCGCGCAGGATTGCTACCGATGCGCGCTCATTCTGGCGGCTATGAAGGCTGCGTGGCGCTGGGCTGCGTGATACGTGGCGAAACCTCGCATTATGATATCGTGGCCGGGGAAAGCGCCCGCGCCCTGATGGACCTGGCCGTGCAACATGCCATCCCGATCGGCAACGGCATCTTGACGGTCGAGAACCACGCCCAGGCGATGGAGCGGGCGAAAGCCGACCAGCGGAATAAAGGCGCGGGCGCAGCAGCGGCTTGCATGGACGTGATCGCCCTGTCCCGGCGTTTGCATTTGAACCAGTAAGCGTTCTTTCAGCGAAGCAAAAAATGTCCGAGCCCGCGAAACCGTTTCGGAAACGCTCTCTTGCGCGCAGCGCAGCGCGACTGGCCGCGGTGCAGGCGTTGTATCAGATGGACGCAACGCGCATCGGCCTTGATGAGGTGATCGCCGAATTCACGAAATACCGCTTCGGGCCGCGCGCGGGGCCGGATGAGTACGCCGAGGGCGAGGTGCCGGGTGAGCCGGACCTGGCGTTCTTCGCCGATCTCCTGCGCGGCGTGGTGCGTCAGCAAGATGAGGTGGACGGCCTCATAAGCGGGCATCTGCCCGAGGGCTGGCGGCTGAGTCGTCTGGACAGCACGTTGCTGGCGATCCTGCGCGCGGGCGCTTATGAATTGATTGCACGCCAGGACGTTCCATTTAAAGTCGTGATCAATGAATATGTCGATATCACACATGCGTTCTTCGATGGCGATGAGGCGGGCCTGGTCAACGGCATCCTCGACCGGCTCGCCCACGAGTCGGGCCGCGCGAGCAGAGAATAGCGCTGGGTCAAATAACGCTGGTGCGAACGGCACTTGCCCAAACAGCACTGGGGAATGAAGGTGGCAGTCTATACGGTTCACGCACCCGATGAAGGTGACGCGAAGGGTATCGGTAATCTTGGCGCTTACAGCGAGCGCTTCGTGTTTGTTCCCGAGCGGTTTTCGTTGTTGGCCGCACTGTTCGCCCTGCCCTGGCTTCTGGTGCACCGGCTGTGGCTCGCCTCAATCGGTTTCATCGCGCTCGTCGTTGCGCTGAACGCGTTTGGCGCGGCGCTTGGCCTCAATCAGCAGGCGCTCGGGTTCCTGAGCCTGGCGCTGTCGGTCATCGTCGGGTTTGAGGCGCACAACCTGCGCCGGCTGTCGCTTGCGCGCTCCGGCTACAAGCTGGCAGGTATCGTGTCAGCATCGAGCCGGGAAGAAGCCGAGCGCAAGTTCTTTAGTCAGTGGCTGGACGAGCGTGGGCGCGCGCTCGTGACGACAAGCCAGGCTCAACCGGGCTCCGGCGAGACCGCCGCGACGGCATGACGCTCATCATCGACTACGGCTCCGGCAACCTGCACTCTGCGAAAAAGGCGTTCGAGCGCGCGGCGCGCGAGGTCGGCGCGCGTGACCCGGTGCGCATCTCGAGTGATCCGCAAGAGGTGCTCCGCGCCGAGCGCATTGTGCTGCCGGGCGTGGGCGCGTTCGCGGATTGCCGCGCCGGGCTTGAGCGCATTGAGGGGATGATCGAGGCGCTGGAAGAGACCGCTTGCCATCGCGCCCGGCCGCTCCTTGGAATCTGCGTCGGAATGCAGCTCATGGCCGAGCGGGGGCTGGAGCATGGCGACTGGCCGGGCCTGGGCTGGATCGCGGGCGCAGTTGAACGCATCGCACCGTACGACCCGACCCTCAAGATACCGCATATGGGGTGGAACACGCTGGAGACGCCACGCGCGCACCCGCTGTTCGACGGCATCCCCACCGGGCCGGACGGCTGGCATGCTTACTTCGTCCACTCTTATGCGCTGAAGCCGAAAACTTCCGAAGTGGTCGTCGCCACCACGGATTATGGCGGATCGGTCGTCGCCGCTGTCACGCGTGACAATCTCGCGGGCACCCAGTTCCACCCGGAAAAAAGCCAGAAACTGGGGCTGAAACTCATCGCCAACTTCCTGCATTGGTCGCCCTGAGCGCCAAATCGGCTTTATTTTCGTAACCGCCTGGGGTAGGTAACGAGTGGAGGACGACGCTGCCTGATCAGCGGCCGATGCACGGCGCAAGACTTTGCGCCCATCGCCAGCCGCCGTGACTCTCGAAACACGTTGCGCGTGACCGCCGGCTGGTTGGCATGACCAAGAGGCGCCATGATCCTTTTTCCCGCTATCGACCTGAAAGACGGCCAATGCGTGCGCCTGCGCCGCGGCGAGCTGGACGAGGCCACGATTTACAGCGACGACCCAGCCGCGCAGGCCCGCGCCTTTTCCGATGACGGATTCGAGTACCTGCATATCGTCGATCTTAACGGCGCGTTTTCGGGCAAGCCCGTGAATGCCAGCGCGGTCGAAAGCATCCTCGCGAGCGTTGGACTGCCGATCCAGCTTGGCGGCGGCATACGCAACATGGACGGGATCGAGGCATGGTTGAGCCGCGGCGTGTGGCGCGTGATCCTGGGCACCTCGGCCGTGCGTGATCCTGAACTGGTGGGCGAGGCTTGCCGGCGTTTCCCCGGACAGATCGCGGTTGGTATTGACGCGCGCGACGGCATGGTGGCTGTTGAGGGCTGGGCTGAGACGAGCGAGCTGGGCGCAGTTGATCTCGCAACGCGTTTTGCAGATACCGGCGTCAGCGCAATCATCCACACTGACATCGCGCGCGACGGTATGCTGGAAGGCCTAAACCTGGACGCCACGCGCGAACTGGCCGAAGCGGTGGACATCCCGGTGATCGCATCGGGCGGGCTGGCCGGGATGGACGATATCGAAGCATTGCTGCGCCCGGAAAACGCGCGCCTCGCCGGAGCCATCGCGGGCCGCGCGCTTTATGATGGTCGGCTGGACTCGCGCGCTGCGCTCACGCGCATGGCCGCAGCCGGACACAAAGGTCGCGACGATGCTTAAGGTCCGCGTGATCCCCTGCCTCGACGTGAAGGACGGCCGCGTGGTCAAAGGCGTGAACTTTGTCGGTCTGCGCGACGCTGGCGACCCCGTCGAGGCCGCTACGGCCTATGACGCGGCGGGCGCGGACGAACTCTGCTTCCTCGACATTACCGCGAGCCATGAACAGCGCGGAACGATCCTCGACGTTGTCCGGCGCACGGCGGAGCGCTGCTTCATGCCGCTCACAGTGGGCGGCGGGGTGCGTACGCTTGATGACATCCGCAAGTTGCTGGAAGCCGGGGCCGACAAGGTGTCGATCAACACGGCGGCCGTGAAAAACCGTGACTTCGTGCGCGAGGCCGCCGACAAGTTCGGCCGGCAATGCATCGTCGTGGCGG
>CAYVFK010000023.1:0-16095 GCA_964450925.1 uncultured Hyphomicrobiaceae bacterium
ATCGCCATCACCTTCGCCATCGCGCTTTTGGTGGTGTTCCTCGTGCTGGTGGCGCAATTCGAGAGTTTGGCCAGCGCAGCCGTCATAATGGTTACCGTGCCTTTCGGCATGGCGGCGGCGGTATTCGCGCTTTACCTGACTGGCACGACGATCAACATCTATAGCCAAATCGGCGTGCTCGTGCTGGTCGGGATCATGGCGAAAAACGGCATCCTGCTCGTGGAGTTCGCCGATCAGCTCCGCGACCGGGGCGCGAGCGTTCTAGAAGCGGCGCGAGAAGCCGCCAGCGTGCGCCTGCGCCCGATCGCCATGACGATGATCTCGACCATCTTCGCCGGTCTACCGCTCATCCTGAGCGCAGGGCCCGGCTCGGAGTCGCGCACCGCGATCGGCTGGGTGATCTTCGGCGGGCTGGGGCTGGCGGCAGTGTTCACGCTGTTCCTGACGCCAGCGGTCTACACGCTGGTGGCCCGGCTATCGAAGCCCCGCGCCAGCGCATCGGAGGAACTGGCCAAGCAGATGCGCGAGAGCGAGCGGCTGCTTTAGGGCGGCGTGGGATCTATTAAACGAGCAAACCGGCCTACCTCGCGCTTCGGTACAGAGCGTTTCCCAAATCTCAGTTGACGGCGCCGTGCGCCATCTCGTAAAGGGCTGAGCCGACGCAAGCCGGCATGGCGATCACACGAGCGCACCCAATGCTTCAGGCGGGCGAGCGGGGGACGGATGGAGGGCATTCTCACGCTGGCGGCAAACAACCTATTGTCGCCGATCATCCTGTTCTTTGCGCTGGGGATCCTCGCCGCATTCGCCCGCTCCGACCTCACTGTCCCCGAGGCGGTCGCCAAGGGGATGTCGATCTACCTGCTCTTCGCGATCGGCTTCAAGGGCGGAGTCAGCGTGTCCGATCACGGCATCGACAGCACGCTCCTGCTGTCACTAGTGGCGGGCTTGGTCCTGTCCTTCGCAATCCCGCTGATCGCGTTCGCGCTGCTGCGAGCAGTGACCCGCCTCGACGTGACCAATGCCGCAGCCGTTGCCGGGCATTACGGTTCGATCTCCATCGTCACCTTCGTCGCTGCGACCACGGTTGCCGGTTCCGCGGGGCTGAGGCCCGAGGGCTACATGGTCGCCGTCGCGGCGGTGATGGAAGCGCCTGCGATCCTGTCGGCGCTGTGGCTGATCTCGCGGTTCGGCAAATCCGCTAACGGGATGGATGAGGGCCTGATGCGGGACATCCTGCTCAACGGCTCGATCGTGCTGCTGGTTGGGTCTTTCTTGATTGGCTGGATCACCGGGGCCGATGGGATGGCGCTCATCTCGTCCTTTATCGTGGCCCCCTTCCAGGGCGTCTTGTGCCTGTTCTTGCTTGATATGGGACTGGTCGCCGGGCGTGGCCTACGCGAGGCGCGCTCGGTATTGACCCCGGGCGTGTTTCTGTTTGGCGTCGTCATGCCGCCGATTGGCGCAAGCCTGGGCCTTCTCACCGGGCTGCTGCTGGGCCTTTCGACCGGCGGCACGATGCTGTTCATGACATTGTGCGCATCCGCCTCATATATCGCGGTACCCGCGGCGATGCGCGTCGCTCTGCCTGAGGCGAATCCGTCGATCTATCTGACGCTGTCGCTCGGCGTGACCTTCCCCTTCAACTTGACGCTCGGTATCCCGCTTTACCTGGCGCTGGCGAGCGCCGCGACCGGAGGATGAGGCCGATGCAGACCCATAAGGCAAAACGTGTCGAGATTACCATCGAGGCGGTCATGGAAACCCGGCTGACGAATGCCCTTGTCAAGGCCGGCGTCACGGGGTTCACCGTGTTGCCGGTCCTCGGCGGGTCGGGCCGGTCTGGGCAGTGGAGCCGCGAGGGCGAGATCAGCCCCGCCAGCGGCATGGTCAGCGTCGTCTGCATCATTCGTCCCGAGCGCCTCGATGCGTTGCTGGAAGCCGCCTTCGCCGTGGTCAACCGCCATATCGGGGTGGTCAGCGTCGTCGATTGCGAAGTTCTGCGGGCCGAGCGGTTCTAGAGCACTTTCAGCGAAAGTGGGGGCTGGTTTTGCGTCAGGAGCTAACGCCAGGCGCGAAGCGACCAAAGTGCGACGAAACAATAAGTTAGAGCCTGTTCGGCGATTCAGATTTCATTGAACAGGCTCTAACGGCCGCGTGGGCGCTAGCGAGGATGCGCGTCACCTTCTCAAATTCTGGCCCGGCGTCGATGAGAGTAATTTTCGTTTCGACGGCCCCGGAAATGTGCTCATTTGGGTTGAAGCGCATTTTATCCGAAAACCGGTTGCCACTTTTCAGAATGCGCTCTCCTTGGTCCGATGCGCATTTTATCCGAAAACCGGTTGGCATCCCGGATCAAGTCCGGGACAGGCTTTTTCCGAATGGGTTTTAATCGGCGAGCGCCACGCCATCGCGTCGCGGGTCGGCCCCGCCTTCGAGCACACCGTCGCGCGCGATGATCATGTGAATGCCCGACGTCATCGCCGTGCCATGGATCTCGTGGCCCAAGCCGAGCAAGCGCGACGCCTGCGCAGACCAGTCATGTCCGCCCTCCAGAGCCAGCGGTCCGCCCCGGCTGCCAAAGTTTGGCAGCGACACGGCCGCCTGCGCATCCAGCCCCCAGTCAATCGCGGCAATCAGGGATTTGAGCGTGTAAAGGATGATGCGACTGCCCCCCGGCGAACCGGTGACGATGGCCGGTTCGCCACCCGCGAAAGCAATCGTCGGCGACATCGAGCTGCGCGGGCGCTTGCCAGCCGCAACGCGGTTGGCAAGCGGCTGCCCCTCGCTGTCGGCGGGCTGGAATGAGAAATCGGTGAGCTGGTTATTCAATAGGAAGCCGCGCACCATCAGGCCGGAACCGAATGCGCGCTCGATCGAGGACGTCATGGAGGCGACGTTGCCCTCCGCGTCGATGATCGAGATATGGCTGGTGCCCGGCTGCTCGGCACTCTCGCCCTCGCCGAAGACGCCTGCGCTGCCCGGCGGATCGCCCGGCTCGGCGCGGTCCATCGCCCGGTTCGGCGAGATCAGTTCACTGCGCGCGCGCAGGTAATCCGCGTCAATCAGCCCCTTCGGCACATCAACGAAATCCGCATCGGCCATGTATTTCGCGCGGTCGGCATAGGCGAGCCGCTGCGCCTCGGCAATCAGATGCAGCGCGCTGGCATTCAGCGGCTCCTCACCGAGATCGAACTGCTCAAGCATCAGCAGAACCTGCAGTACCGTCAGCCCGCCCGAGGTCGGCGGCGGCATCCCGCAGACGCGAAAACTGCGATACGGCCCGCAGACCGGCGTGCGCGTCTTGGCCTCGTAGTCCGCCAGGTCGGCCAGAGTCATGTCGCCGGGGTTGCGCTGCGCGCTCCGCACAGCTTTAACGATGTCGCGCCCGATCGGCCCGCTGTAGAACGCATCAGCGCCGCTGGCCGAAATCTGCCGGAAGGTCTCGGCCAGGTCGCGGTTGCGCAGCCGGTGGCCCGGCGGATGCGGGCTGCCTGTATCATTGAGGAAATAGCCCTGCGCCCGTGGTCCGAGCCGCTCTGCGCCGCGCTGCAAAAGACCATTCAACCGCACGGTGACCTCAAACCCGTTCTCTGCTGCTTCAATCGCCGGGTCGAACAACGCCGCCCAGTCCAGCCGTCCATGCGCGACGTGGGCCATCTCTAGCATCCGCAACAGACCCGGCACGCCGACCGCCAGCCCGCCGGTGCTCGCATCACCGAAGTCCAGCCGCGCGCCGTCCTCATCAAGGAAGCGTTCCGGCATGGCCGCGCTCGGCGCGGTTTCGCGGCCATCATAAGCGGTCAGCGTTTCGGTCTGCGCATCCCAGTAGAGCAGAAATGCGCCGCCGCCGATGCCCGATGACTGTGGCTCGACGAGGTTCAATACCATCTGCGCGGCAACCGCCGCATCCATCGCATTGCCGCCTGAACGCAGCACATTGCGACCGGCCTCAGCAGCCAGCGGATGCGCCGCGACGACCATCTGCGTCTCGCCGCGCACCAGCGCTTTTTCTGAGATGCCCGTTGCGGCTTCGGGCTCGGCGCGCTGGGCCTGCGCGGGAGCTGAATTGGCCAGCGCCATCGCCACGATGACAGCCGCCAACCCGATCCAGAAAGCCTTGATCATGGTCAACTCATGCGCGCCAGATTGATTGCCGGCGTGGCAAGGTGGGCGCGCCTTGCATGGTGCCGCGCCGCGGCCGCCCCGTACCCAATAGCTCAGTCGTCATGGCAGTCCTCCCTGTTCGCGTTCTTGTTTTTGCGAGTTTCGAACAGTGCACCAGGGCGCGGACAGGCTCAAGTCGCGGTTTGATGACGCCATTCGCGCATCCCCGACAACTTATTGCAACCGGTCTATCGCTGGCTGCTCAGTGTCAGATACATCAAAACAAGCGAGATCACGGGCAGAATGACAAGCACGCCAAACTCGATGAAGCCGGGCACTGGGCCATTCAGAAGGCGAAGACGTGCTCAACACGCGCCCACTGATAAAGCGACTCATCCACTGAGGCACTAACGAACCCGCCTCGGATGAACTTTAAGCGCGCTATTGGGCAGTCTTGCGCCGCTCCATCCCGGCCCCTGCAGGGGGCAGAAATCGATCCTTGCAGACAATGCAATTGTTCCGTCTGCGACGGCGAATTATTAACAGTAAGGCTCAGGAATTAGGCTCCAAGGAGAGGCTGTATGGTCAAATCACGAAGTGCACGCGAAGTGAAAGCGCGGCGCTGGGTCATGGCGGGAGCAGTGGCCTCGGCTGTGGCAGGTTCCAGCGGGGCAGCGCAATCCGGCGATATCGTGGGAGAGAAGGCAGCAGATTGGGGTGCCACGGTGCAAGGGGAGTTTCTGCTGGCCTCTGCCGAGGGTGAAGGTGAGGGAGAAGGTGAAGGAGAGGGTCGCGCTCCTGTTGATCCGGAAATACAGCTACTCGCGGACCTCGGCTTCATGCAGGGACACGCCTATGCAGGCCTGAAGCTCTATGAACTGGGCGAAACTGAGTTAGGCATCGAGCACATCGGCCACCCGATTGCCGAGAAATATGACGCTGTCGCCAAGCCCGTCCAGCAGCTGGGTTTCACTGGGTTGAAGGCCCAACTCGAAGCGTTGAGCGAAGCGGCAGAATCGGGCCAGCCGGCAGAGCAAGTCGCCGCGCTCTACGAGGAGATGACGGCCACGCTGGAGCGTATTCGCGCTGAAGCCGAGGGTGGGCCAGCCAGCGAGTTGAGAGCGCTGGCGCTGCTAACGCGCATCGCCGGCGATGAGTATCAGGCGGCCTTCAAGAATGGTGAAATGGCAAATGTGCAAGGATACCAGGATTCCTGGGGGTTCATGCAGATCGTCAAGGCCGAGGCGCGTGATTTGGCTGAAAGCGATGACGCGGAAGTGGCGCGAGCCGCTACGGCAATTCTGGGCTACGCTGAGAATGCTGAAAACGTCTATGGCGGGGTGACAGGCGAAAACGTCTCTGATCCCGACGCATCGCAAATTTACGGTGCCGCTGCGCGCATGGAAATAGCCGCTGGTCGATTGGGCTAAACCATGTTTCTGGTGCTCGGCGAGGTGCTTGACCAATACGAAGTCGCAGCGCTGCGCGAGGCAGCGGCAAATCTTGAATTTGAAGACGGTCGCGCAACGGCCGGCAGATTGGCAAGGTCGGTAAAGCATAATCAGCAGGCCGCCGCCTCTCCCGCTCTCGACGCGATCACCCGTAAGGTCAAGCAAGCACTTAACAGGCTCCAATTATTCAAGGCCGCCGCGCGTCCGCGTCAGTTCGTGCGGCTGCTTGTCTCGCGTTACACGCCTGGCATGGAATACGGCCTGCACGTTGATGATGCGATCATGGATGGGCAGCGCACCGACTTGTCGTTCACGCTCTTCCTTTCGCCGTCAGACAGCTACGCCGGTGGTGGGCTGATCATCGACGATCCTTTGGAAGCGCGCGCCATCCGGCTGGAGGCTGGCGAGATGGTGCTCTATCCGTCCACCACCCTGCACCGGGTCGAGCCGGTAACGGAGGGTGAACGGCTGGCAGTGGTCGGCTGGGTGACAAGCTGGGTACGTGCCGCACAGCAACGCGAAATCCTGTTCGATCTGGAGATGGTCGCTTCTGAGCTTTTCGCGCGCGGGGGTCAGATGCCAGCGATCGATCGGCTTAACAAGGCGCGCACCAATCTGCTGCGGATGTGGGCGGATGATTGAGTGCCCGCACGGACGTTTCAACTGTAACCTTCAGGGAGATAAATATGAAGAGAACTGTGTTAATGATCGCGATGGCCTTTGGGTTTGCAAGCTTCATGGGAGCGGCTCTAGCCGACGAAAAGTTTCAGCACTATGAACCCAAACCGTCCGAAACGCTTGAGGAGGCAGTAAATAATCTATCTGAATACAACAGTCTGATGACTGAAGTTCTTGATCGTGAAGAATTGTCTGACGATGATATGGAGCAAATTCATCAGCTAACTTACACGCTTGAGGTTGCACTCGCGAAAATCACCGAGGAAATGAGCGGGGTTGCAGCGACCTTGGAGGAAGTGCATCTTGCGTCCGAAGAGCGGAACGAAGCCAAACTGCGCGGCAACGCCCAGGTCTATCTTGAAACAACTCAAACGGTTGTGAAGTAAGCGCAGCGCCGGCCCCATGCGTGGGCCGGCGCCTTCATGCCAGAACGGGTTCCGCGGGCATCTGCCGGATGTCTGCGCAGCGCCGCATCTGATCGCGCAACCATGCGTGGCAGGTATCACGCTCCGTGCTGACGTGCCACAACATCCGATGCGCAAGCAGCGGCAGCGTTAGATCGGCGGGTATTGGCCGCAAGCCCATATGCCGCTGCGCCAGCGCGCCGACGCTTTCCGGCACCAGCGCGATCGCCCCACGGGTCATTGCTGCGTGGATTGCGATCAGCGGTGAGGCGACCGGCTCGAGTCCAACCGGCCGCGGGCGCTTCTGTCTGTCGAAAAGCAGCGACGCCTGAGCGGCATCGGCAAATATGGGCCGGTCGTCGTCCTCGGCAACTGGCCGACAAGACATGTCGTGTCGGTTGGGCGCCAACGCGATCACAGGTTCCTCTAACAGCACCTGCGCGGATATGTCGTTCGCGCTTGTCTCCAGAGCGCACTCCACGATGGCCAGATCGACACGCCCCGCGCGCAACGCCTGAACAACATCGCATTCATCGCGCCGCCCGAGCGCAATGCCCGGTGCAAGTGCTGCCACCTCTGCGCGCACCGCCGGGAGCAGCGTCAACTCCATCTCGGCTCGACAGGCGATGGTGAAGCTGCGCGCTTGTGCCTGTGGTTCAAGAAACGTCTCGTTGTCAAGCAGACCTTCCAGGCCCGCCACGATCACATGCACCGTTGGCGCAAGCTGCGTTGCCCGGCTTGTCGGCACCAGCCGCTGGCCTGCGCGCACGAACAGTGGATCGTCGAACACCTCGCGCAGCCGCGCCAGCGCATGGCTGACGGCGGACGGGCTGCGGCCTAGCCGCTCCGCGGCCTTGGTCACGCTGGCTTCGAGCAGCAGCGCATCGAGAATGACGATCAGGTTGGCATCGAGTTCGCGCAGATGCATCACGCGGTCCATGTCCGATGGTCGGCAGGCATCATTTCATTGACGACCTCGAAGCCTTCGAACTCCGAGCCGCCCATCAACATGCCCTCGCTGCGGTTGCCGGCCTTGGCGTGCGCTTTGCGAAACGCATCCGAGCGAGTCCAGGCCTCGAAGGCTTCGTAGGAGGCCCAGACGGTGTGCGTGGAATAGAGGCGGTGGTCCTCGCGTTCCGGCCCGCGCAGGAAATGAAATGCCATGAAACCCGGCACATCGCCGAGATGAGATTCGCGCGTGAGCCACATCTGCTCAAATTCTGCTTCTCGCCCCTTTGCGACCCTGAACCTGTTCATCGCGATGTACATGGCGTCACCTTTTGCTTGGAGCCCAACTTAGTTCCAGTCATCTCGGCGGGGTTCCGGCGCGGCTTTCGCGCTGCTCCCGCTTTTGCCACCAAAGATCGACGAAGCTCGGCGCATAGCGCGGCGTAGCGGCAGGTCGGCCGAAACGATCCCAATAGGCCAGCCAGACATCGCTCTTACGCCACAGGCCGATGGCGTAATGCCGCCAGCGCAACACGCGGTCGAAGGCGCGCGCCGCCACCTTGAGCCGGTCCATGTCACGCGCAGTGACCATTGCCGCCAGCGCCGCGTCGAGCGCGGCATCCTTCGCGCCCGCTAGCGCATATGAGCCTTTGCGCTCGGCCAGCGCGCTGCCCCACAGCAGGCTCTCGGCATTGCCGGGGACCGCACGGGGCGACCATTTGAGGACAGCCATGTCGAAGTCGTGATCGAGCGTGCGCCGCGTGCCGGTCGCCGGATCGACGAGGGGATAGCGCAGGTCAATCCCCAGCCGCTCCAGGTTCCGCGCGAACGGACCCAGAATGCGGATCAGGCTTGGGTCGAAATTCAGCAGGTTTATCCTCAGCGGCTCGCCGTTCGACCGGTGCACGCGCTGCCCCTCCTTGACCTCAAAGCCCGCTGCGCGCAACAGCCGGTCCGCCTCGGCCAAGACCGCGCGCCGCGAGTTCAGGCCATCGCGCAGTTCTGGATCGGGCGTCTCGAACAGCCCCGCCGGCAGGGCATCGACGAAGGGCTTAAGCAAGCTTCGCTCCGCATCGGAGGCGGGTCCGCGCGCTGCGAACGCGCTATTGCCGAAGAAGCTCTCGAGCGGCTTCATCAGGCCATGCATCAGATTTTCATTGGTCCAGTCGAAGTCGTAAGCAAGGGTGATCGCCTGGCGCACCCGCCTGTCGTCAAAGGGCGCGCGGCGCAGATTGAACACCAGCGACGTGATTTCTCCGGCGGTCCGAGTCTCGATCACGTCGCGCTTGATCTCACCCCTGCGCAGCGCCGGCCCGTCATAGCCGCGCGCCCATTGCGCCGCTGTCTTCTCCACCCGCAGATCGAAGTCGTTCGCGCGGAACGCCTCCAGCGCGATGTTATCATCGCGGTAATAGGCAATGCTGATCCGGTCAAAGTTGAAGCGGCCGCGATTTACCGGCAGATCGGCGGCCCAATAGTCCGGATCACGCGTCAATACGACGGAGCTGCCTGGATCGACCTTTCCAACGCGATAAGGACCGGAACCAAGCGGCGGCTTAAGCCCGAGACCCGACATATCGCGCGTCTCCCAGAAGTGCCGCGGCTGGATGGGCAGCGTCCCGATGATGCGCACCATATCGCGCTTCGGCGCGCCTTTCGCCGTGAAGCTGATCTCGCGCGGCCCTGTCACACTCACGCTATAGTGCCGCAGCGCCTGCTGGTAAAAAGGCGCCCCCTGATCGAGTAGCGTCTTGAAAGTGAAGCCCACGTCCTCAGCCGTCACAGGCTCGCCGTCGCGCCAGCGCGCCTCTGGGCGCAGCGCGAACGTCACGCGCTTGCGGTCTTCGCTGAGCGCGACCGTCTCGGCCAGCAGCCCGTAATACGCAGCCGGCTCATCTGCGCTGCGCACGAGTAGCGTATCGAAAACCAGTTCGCGCACCAGCGTTGGCACGCGCCCAGGATACAGTAGCGGATTGAGCGAATCGAACGTCCCCGTCGCGCCAAGCCTGAGCAATCCGCCCTTTGGCGCGCGCGGGTTGGCGTAATCAAAATGCTGGAAGCCGGCACTGTATCTCAGCTCATGCACCGGGGAATAGCCGTGCCTCGGTTCAACCGCGATGGCGGATGTGCTGGCGAGAACGAATGAGACGGCCACGCAGCAGCGTAACAGTGCGCTCTTATCGTGAGGTCTGCCAGTCGGAACATCTTGGCGCATTGTCTCAGAGCCTTCGGACGCAGGGATTTTAGGTCACAAGGATGTTCGCGCTAGCAGCGCACCGTGGCGGAAATCGCCGGCGCGGCTAGTGGGTCAACAAGGACGCCAGGACTGAGCAACATGCGGTTGTCACGCAGGCACGCGGCAAAGCGCGTTGCGCTCAGCAAGACATCGTCAAGTGGTTGAGCCCCAAGCAGCGCATAGGCGCATGCCTTGATGGCCGGACAGTCATGTTGCGCCGCAGCGATCATCGACACTGCCAGGCATTCGTCATAAGCAAAACGCTCGCTGGCTGGCGGGCAAATCCTGATCGGTCGCTGGGCATGGCCGCTCACCTGCCGCACCCACGACGATAAATCGCGAATGGCCACGCGTGCCGCTTCCGGCCCCAACTCGCAGGCGTAGAAGTTCCAGGCGTCCTCCCAACATGTCAGCTGGCCACCCTGATAACCGTGCAGCCAGCAACGGAAGCCAAGTCCCGTCAGGCGCTCGGCACCGGAGAGCTCTTGAAGCGGCGGGCGCGCTGCTTCTGGAGCAGAGGATCGGGTGCCGCGGCCGCGGTTGCGCTTGACGAGCGTCATGGGCGCACCTCGCGGCGCTGAGCGCGACGAGAGAAGCCGGGGGACGCCCCACGGCCAAGATGGGATGAGCGAAGCAGGATCATGTTCTCTTCGATAATCGGAGGGTGACAGCCGCCATGTCGGAATTTCTGACGAGTGCAACCGTATTCTTGAGCGCACCCATAGGGTATTCAGGGAGGTCCATATCGTCAAGTTGTTTGTCAGTTTAGAATCATTATTACTACCAGAGCGTCGAATTTTGACTCACTCTAATTCTCAAGCTAGAGTCATCCAGCAATCGTGACTGACTATGACTTTGGATTTATAATAGTTTTAACTTGGCGCTCTGTTGAGCACGTGCAAATCCGCACATGTCGCTCTACGGTTTCCCCGCCATTCGTTCTTATGCCGATAATTCCTGAGCGCTGGACTTTAGAATTAGAATTAGACTGCTTCTAATAGCTTGTTTTTCCATGTATTTTTGTTTGACTCTGCGAAACGGCTCGGCTTTCATTCGGGTCGGGCGCAGCCCGCTTAGTGCTTCCGGCACGCGCGAAGCTCAACCCAAGTTGATAAAACCAGCCCGATTCCGGGGCTTTGACCCCCGAAAATTTGGAGGAAGTAAATGCGAAACGAATACTTCGGTCGCGTCACAGGTCTTGCCATGGTGGCGCTTGCCGTCGCCGTCGGCATGCCGGCGCCGGCCGCAGCCAATGGGGAACTCAACCTTTACTCCTCGCGCCACTACGACACCGATGAGCGGCTCTACTCCAATTTCGAGGAGATGACCGGCATCACGATCAACCGGATCGAAGCAGGTGGCGACGAGTTGATCGCTCGAATGGAGAATGAAGGCGCGAACTCGCCTGCAGATGTTTTCTTGACCGTTGATACCGTGCGCCTGACGCGCGCCAAGCAGAAGGGCCTGCTGCAGTCGGTCGAGAGCGAGATTCTGGAGCGCCGGATCCCGGATTACCTGCAGGACGCGGACAATCAGTGGTTCGCCTTCTCCCAGCGGGCGCGCATCCTGTTCTATGACAAGAACGACGTCGAGAACCCGCCCCTGACCTATCAGGCGCTGGCAGATGACCAGTATGAGGGTATGGTCTGCATCCGCTCTTCGACGAACGTCTACAACCAGAGCGTCGTGGCGGCTCTGATTGCGCATCTGGGCGAAGAGGCCGTGCAGGACTGGGCGAACGGTGTGGTCGAGAACTTCGCTCGCAATCCGCAGGGCGGCGATACCGATCAGCTGCGCGGCATCGCCTCAGGCGAGTGCGATATTGCCATGTCGAACACCTATTACTTCGCCCGCGCCATCCGCAAAGACGTGGACGGCCTGCCGGCCGAGGTGCGCGAAAATATCGGCTGGGTCTTCCCGAATCAGGAGTCGTTCGGCGCGCACATGAACATCTCCGGCGGCGGGGTCGCGGCCAATGCGCCGAACCGCGAAAACGCGATTGCATTCCTGGAATATCTTGCGTCCGATCAAGCGCAGGAATATTTCTCCGCGGGCAACGACGAGTATCCGGCAGTTGCTGGCGTGGCGCTCGCGCCGTCCATTGCGCAGCTTGGCTTCTTCCGGCCCGACACGATCGAGCTGTCCACCGTTGCCGACGAACTAGAGACGGCGACTCGTGTGTTTAACGAGGCCGGCTGGGAATAAGCTCACCTCCGGTGAAACGTAATGCAAGGGGTGCCCGCCGCGGCGCCCCTTTTTTCGTCTTGGGCGCATCGCGATGCGAGCTGGCGACTCACCTGCATGACGCTCGCCCACGTGGCAGCCAAGGCCCGTCTACAAAGCCTGATTGCAAGCTACTCGCCCCGGCGCACGATCTGGCGGCACAGGAGTAGCGCCGGAATTAATCCAATCCCGACAAGCACTAACGAGGGGACCGCTGCACCGCGCAACCGTTCATCGGAGGCAAGTCTGAAGGCCTGTACCGCCAACGTGTCATAGTTGAACGGCCGCATGATCAGCGTCGCTGGCAGCTCCTTCATCACATCGACAAAAACGATCAGCGCGGCCGTCAGGATGGACGGCCAGAGGATCGGGACATGCACGCGCCGGACGAGGCCGGTGACGCTTTGGCCCAACACCCGCGCGACCGCATCCACGTTCGGCGAAACCACAGCCATTCCGCCTTCATAAGCGCCGATGGCCGCGGCCATGAACCGGATCATGTAGGCCATGACCAGCATCCAGATCGACCCGGTCAGCAGCAACCCGGTGTCGATGCCGAACTGTGATTCCATGAACGCATCGAGGCGGTTGTCGAAGGCCGCGCCAGGCACCAGGAGCCCCACGGCGATAACACCCCCAGGCACGGCATAGCCCAAGCGCGCTATATAAAGGGCCGCCGAGGTCAGACGCCCCTCGTACAGGCGATAAAGCGACACCAGCAGTATCGCCGCCGACACCGTCACCACCGACGCTGTACCAGCCAGAACCAGCGAATTTTGAATGAACCGCAGATATCTGTCTGAAAGCAGATTTTGTTCGGATGCCAAGCCCATCGCAAATAGCGTGAACACCGGTATGATCACAGCCAGAAGGACCGGTGTCAGACAGGTTGCAATTGCCAGCCAGCGGCCCGTGCCGCGCAGGTGAAATCGGCTTAGCGCCTCTTGTCGGCGTCCTGAGTGGTAGCGCGCCTTGCCGCGATTGGCCCGCTCCAGCGCGGCCAGCAGAAGCGCGAAAATCAATAGCCCAAGCGCAAGCTGCGCCGCCGCTCCGCGATCCGCAAAGGATATCCAGCTTTGATAAATGCCAGTGGCGAAGGTCTGGACGCCGAAAAAGGCGACCGTGCCATAGTCCGCGATCGTCTCCATGGCGGCCAGGAGGACACCGGCGGCGATGGCCGGGCGAGCCATCGGAAGCGATACCTTGAAAAACGCCTGCCAAGGCGTGCGCCCCAGCGCGCGCGCGGCGTTGAATGTTGTCGCCGATTGGGCCAGAAACGAAGCTCGGGCCAGCAGGTAGACATACGGATACAAGACCAGCGTCAACATGACGGCAGCCCCGCCCAGCGAGCGCACCTCTGGAAACCAGTATTCGCGCGGCCCCCAGCCGGTCATATCGCGCAGCGTGGCTTGAACGATGCCCGGATGGTCCAGCACATGCGTGTAGGCATATGCCATCACATAAGCCGGAAAGGCGAGCGGCAGCACCAGGAGCGCCTCGAACACGCGGCGCCCGGGAAACTCCGTCATCGTGACCAGCCACGCAGTGGCGGTGCCCAGCACGAAGGTTCCAATCCCGACAAGAACGACCAGCGCGAGCGTTGCCGAGGTGAAACGCCACAACACGGTTTCAGCGAGACTTCGCAGTGTATCTAACGAGCCCAAGAGCGCCGCGATCAGAACCGCCGCGTGCGGCAGCAGGCATATCAGAGCCACCAGAAGCCCCAGCACCATCCACGGGGTTCCAGCGCTAAGCTTGGGTTTCGCAGTCGGCGCGCCGACGATGCCCACAAGCAGCAGCGTGTTAAGCATGTAGACCGGCAGCCCCGTCGCGAGGACGTTACGCCAGGTTTCCAGATCGCCCGTAACAGCCGCCAGCGCCGCCGCTGCCATCGGCGCCAAGCAGATCGCGACAAGAATCCATGTCAAGCGGTGCAGGGTTTTCTCGGAAATCATGATCGATAACCTACCTGCGCCCTCGGGAATCAAATGTCAATGCAACGAGAGCGCGGCCTGCCCGTGGCCACGGCCAGTCCGATGAAATCAGATTTGTCCGGCGGGCTTCAGGCTCGGTGTGTGCGCGTGGGTGGCGACCCCGGGACGACTCGAACGTCCGACCTAGTGATTAGAAGTCACTCGCTCTATCCAGCTGAGCTACGGGGCCTTTAGCTGTTTAATGCGTCCAGGTGCCGATACGGCCATAGCGGAAATTGTCGGCATACGCCTTTTTTACCCGCTTGCGGGGCGGCTTTACGCGCACGCGGTAGGGAATACCGTGGCGCTTGGCGTAGGCGATCGCCTCGTCCTTGGTGTCGAATTCCAGCCGCACCTGCGCACGCGTGTCTCCGCTGCTGGTCCAGCCCATGAGCGGGTCGGTCTGACGCTTCTCGGCGCGCTCGAACTTCAGCACCCACTTGTCTAGCGCATGGCCGGACTGCATGGCTGTCTTGGCAGGCTGATATATCCAGGCAACCATCAGGTTTTCCTCGTTATACCTATCGTATGGTCGGGGCAGCAAGATTCGAACTTGCGACCCCCTGGTCCCAAACCAGGTGCGCTACCAGACTGCGCTATGCCCCGAGCCTGCTTCTACACGTAGTGTATGACGCCAGCCGGCACTAGCGGTCAAGGCCTGTTGCGCCTTGCCTGCCGCACATCCGCGCCTTCAGTGCAGCCTCTCGCCATTGGGCACCGGCTGCTCCGGCGCAATCAACACGACCTCGCCGTTTTCATCGCTCAGGCCGAGCGTAAGCACCTCGGATTTCATTGGCCCGATCTGGCGCGGCGGAAAGTTGACTACGGCCAGCACCTGCCGCCCGACCAGGTCCTCCGGGGCATAGTTTGCCGTGATCTGCGCGGAACTCTTCTTCTCGCCGATCTCCGGGCCGAAGTCGATTTTTAGCTTATAGGCTGGCTTGCGCGCCTCGGGAAACGGTGCGGCCTCGACGATTGTGCCCACACGGATGTCAACCGCGAGGAAATCGTCGATGGCGATGGTCTTAGCTGTCTTTGTCTCAGCCATGTTGCCGCTCGCGATCAGATGGTCGTGCCACCGTTAGGGGATGCGCCCGCGGGGCCGCCCGGCATGGGCGGCTCGTTCGGCGTCTGCGAGGCAGGCGGCGGCTGTGTCGGCTCGCCGCCGGGTCCAGCGCCGGTAGACGGCGCCGGACCGCCACGCCCGCGCTGGGTAAAGGCGTTCATCACGCGCGAGGCACTGTCGCAAAGCGAATGTGCGCGCTCGGCGAGCTGCTCGGCGCGGCGCAGACGGCGGTCGAGCGCGGCCATCGTCTTGGCCATCGACGGGTCGTCATCCTCCAGCCACACCAGAAAGACTTGCGTGTGGATCGACATCAGCCCGGCGACGCGTGGAAAGCCGGATGCACCCTCTGCGTCGATCCCCGCAGCCTGCAGCATCCAGTATTGCGTGTTCAGCGCCGGGCCAACCAGCGCGGTGAGTTCGCCCGGGCGGGAGCGCAGGTCCTCAGCGATGCGCCGCAAGGCGGGCCGGTAGGGCAGCAGCATCTCGAAGCGGGTCATCAGTACATCAAACAGCCGGTCGCGCGGCGCTTCGCCCATCGTGGTCGTTGCCGTCTTCTCCAGCACCTTGTAGTCCACGTCGCGGCGGAAGGCGTCGATGATTGCGGTCTTCGCGCCGAATTCGCGGCGCAACTCGGCCATCGTCAGCCCGGCGCGTCCGGCGATGTCAGGCAGGCCGATCGCGTTCCAGCCGCGCTCCTCGGCCAGCGCCAGCGCCGCCTTTATGATCTTGCTGCGGTTGCTCATGTCCTCGAACATTGCGCGTTCTCCTGCGAATATGTGCGCCGGATCTTGGCGGTGTGATCTATTGCTGCGCAGCATAACGCCTCGCGGCGGTCTTTCAATGACGGAAGGGGGTTTCGGGCGCGATGTCGCGGCGGATCAGCGGCCGGCGAACCGGTGCTGCAGGCCGAGCCGGGCGACGAGCCGCTCCAGCGGCGCGTCATGGATGCCCGCCTCGCGCAGATGGCGCACCGTGTTGGCGATATACTCGATGTTGGGCCCGGAACGGC
>CAYVFK010000024.1:0-16009 GCA_964450925.1 uncultured Hyphomicrobiaceae bacterium
GACAAGAACGTCATCCGCGCCGCGCTTGGCACGCCCTCGCCGGACCGGATCCTGAAGGTCGCGCAGGCGCTGCGCCTCGGCGTCGATCACGATCAGGTCCATGCCTCTTGCAAGATCGACCCGTGGTTCATCGAACAGCTTCAGGCGATCGTGGACTGGGAAAACTGGGTGCGCGAGCGCGGCCTGCCAGCGGACGCGGACACGTTCCGCGCGCTCAAGGGGATGGGATTTTCCGACGCGCGTCTCGCCAACCTCGCGGACATGAAGACCGAAGACGTCACGGCGCAGCGGCGCGCGCTGGGCGTCGAACCCGTGTTCAAGCGCATCGACACGTGCGCGGCGGAGTTCGCGTCGCCCACCGCCTACATGTACTCAACCTACGAGACGGGTCTGTTCGATGCGCCGGTCTGCGAGGCCGAGCCGTCGGACCGGCAGAAAGTCATCATCCTCGGCGGCGGCCCGAACCGAATCGGCCAGGGCATCGAGTTCGACTATTGCTGCTGCCACGCGGCCTATGCGCTGTCGCGCGACGGCTACGAGACCATCATGGTCAACTGCAACCCGGAAACCGTCTCCACCGATTACGACACCTCGGACAGGCTGTATTTCGAGCCGCTGACGGACGAAGACGTGATGGAGATCATCCGCGTCGAGCAGCAGGCCGGCACTCTCAAGGGCGTGATCGTACAGTTCGGCGGCCAAACGCCGCTCAAGCTTGCACGGACGATCAAGGAGGCCGGCGCGCCGATCCTTGGCACTGCGCCCGAGTCCATCGACCTTGCCGAAGACCGCGATCATTTCAAGATGCTGGTGGACCGGCTCAATCTGCGCCAGCCAAAGAATGGCATCGCCTCAAGCGTTGAACAGGCGCAGATCGTGGCTGAACAAATCGGCTATCCGCTGGTAATCCGCCCGTCCTACGTCCTGGGCGGCCGGGCGATGGCGATCATTTATGACGAGACCGACCTGCAGGACTACATCGACCAGACGCTCGCCGGCTTCGTGCCGCCCGATCTGCGCCAGAAGTTCCAGGAGAGCAGCGCCCGCGTCAATGCGCTGTTGGCGACGAATGCTCTGCTGTTTGACACCTATCTGCGCGACGCGATCGAGGTGGACGTTGATGCCATTGGCGACGGCGAGGATGTCTTCATTTGCGGCATCATGGAGCATATCGAGGAAGCCGGAGTGCATTCTGGCGACTCGGCCTGTTCGCTCCCGCCGCACTCGCTGCCCGCGCATCTGCTCGAAGAGTTGAAGGAGCAGACCCGCAAGCTGGCACGCGAGCTTGCGGTCATCGGCCTGATGAACGTGCAGTTTGCCATCAAGGACGGCGAAATTTACCTGCTGGAAGTGAACCCGCGGGCGAGCCGCACGGTGCCTTTTGTTGCCAAGGTCATCGGACTGCCGATCGCAGGTCTGGCAGCCAGCGTGATGGCCGGTAAGAAGCTCGCTGATCTGCGCATCGAAACGCCAGCATACCGGCACATCGGCGTGAAAGAGGCGGTCTTCCCGTTCTCGCGCTTCCCTGGCGTCGACCCGGTGCTTGGCCCGGAAATGCGCTCAACTGGCGAGGTTATGGGGCTGGACGATGATTATGCAGTGGCCTTTGCAAAGAGCCAGATCGCAGCAGGCAACATGCTGCCAGTATCCGGAACGGTGTTCGTGTCGGTCAAGGATGAGGACAAGAACCGTATCCTGGGCCCGGCGCGCGACCTGGTAGCGATGGGCTTTCGTATCGTCGCCACGCGCGGGACCAAGCGCCATCTGGAGGCACACGGGATCGAGTGTGAAAAGATCAATAAGGTATTGGAGGGCCGTCCGCACATCGTGGATGCAATGAAGAATGGGGAGGTGCATCTGGTTTTCAACACCACCGAAGGTGTGCGCGCCCTGTCCGACAGCGCCTCGATCCGCCGAACATCGCTGCTCTACCATATTCCATATTACACCACCATCACGGGCGCGCTCGCCGCTACACAGGCGATCAAAGCAATGCGGGCGGGAATCCTTGAAGTTACACCCCTGCAGGAATATATCGCTCGGCAGCGCTAATGGTCGGATTTGACAATTGAGCGTAAGCTTGGCCGTGAGCGGCAGTCAGATGTCAAATTCGCTCCACTGATCGGCCGACGTTGCATTTCGACCCGAAACGCTGCTTCATTCACAAATGCTATCGTGGAATCCGGGTTTGAACCGGGATCAGGAGACGACTGGAAATGTCGCAAGAAAAAGTTCCTATGACCGCTGAAGGTTACGCGTCTCTGGAGCGAGAAGTGAAACGCCTGAAGTCGGAGGAGCGACCGCGCATTATCCAGGCCATCTCCGAGGCGCGTGAACATGGCGATTTGTCGGAAAATGCCGAATATCACGCGGCCAAGGAGCAACAGAGCCTGAACGAGGCCCGCGTCGCCGACATCGAAGACAAACTTTCGCGCGCGCAAGTCATCGACGTGTCAAAGCTCTCGGGTAATACGGTGAAGTTCGGCGCAACGGTGACGATCATCGACGAAGAGACCGAGCACGAGTTGCGTTACCAGATCGTTGGTGATGATGAGGCAGACGTGAAACAGGGCCGCATCGCCATCAGTTCCCCGATTGCGCGCGCGCTCATCGGCAAGTCGGAAGGCGACAGCGTCGAGGTTGTATCGCCTAAGGGCAGCAAGGATTACGAAATCCTCAAGGTCGAGTTCATCTGAGAGCGGTCGCCACGGCCCCCTCGCTGATCTGGAGTTCGTCTCATGAATTACCTGCGCACAGCGATGCTGCTGGCACTGCTGACCGCCCTTTTCGTGCTCGTCGGTTATGCCATTGGCGGCCAGGCCGGCATGCTGATCGCGTTTGTGATCGCTGCCGGCATGAACTTCATCAGCTATTGGAACGCCGACAAGATTGTCCTGCGCATGAGCGGCGCGCAGGAAATCGATGAGCGCACCGCACCCGAACTGTACGACATCGTCCGCCAACTCGCGCGCAACGCCAACCTGCCAATGCCGAAGGTGTTTCTGATCCATGAGGATCAGCCCAACGCGTTCGCCACCGGCCGCAATCCGGAGAACGCCGCTGTCGCCGCGACGGCGGGGTTGTTAAAGCGGCTGAGCCGGGAGGAGGTGGCCGGCGTCATGGCGCATGAACTTGCGCATGTGCAAAACCGCGACACGCTGATCATGACGATTGCGGCGACGATCGGCGGCGCCATCTCAATGCTGGCGCAATTCGGCCTACTGTTCGGCGGCGGGCGCAATAACGGCAGCCCGTTTGGCGTGATCGGGATCATCCTCATGGTGATCCTTGCGCCGATCGCGGCCGGGCTGATCCAGATGGCCATCAGCCGGTCGCGCGAATACAAAGCCGACGCGCTGGGCGCGGAAATCTGCCAGCGGCCGCTGTGGTTGGCGTCCGCGCTGGAAAAGATCGCCGGCGCGGCCAAGCAGGTGCAGAACGACCACGCCGAGCGCAACCCGGCTACGGCGCATATGTTCATCATCAATCCGCTGGCGGGCCTGCGCATGGACAATCTTTTCTCCACTCACCCCCCGACCGAGGAGCGCATTTCCCGGCTGAGGGCCATGGCGAGCGAAATGGGCCAGAGCGGCAGTGCGGACGAGGACGCCGGCGGACCATGGGGCGCGCGCCGCGAGGGTCCGTGGGGCTGAGGCTGCCAACAGCGCCTGTCGGGGCGCGACATCCGTGAGCCAGGCGAACACGAGAAAACCCGGCGGGCGGAGCATCCCCGAGGGCTTTGCAACCCGCGACCTGTGCGCACGCATCTTGCAGCAGATCCTTGCCAAACATCAGCCGCTCGATGAAGCGCTCAGTTTGCTCGACCGCGCCGAACCGCCATTGGCGCCGAACGACCGGGCCTTCGTGCGCGCGATGGTCAGCACGGGACTGCGCCGAAAGGGACAGATCGACGATGCGCTCGCCCGCTTCATCACCGCGCCGCTGCCCGAAAAGCGCGGCCTGCTCGATCACATCCTACTCACGGCGTGCGCACAACTGTTATTCATGGATACGCCCGGACATGCGGTGATCAACATCGCGGTCGAACAGACGCAGCGCGATCGGGGCGCGCGGCGCTTCGCATCGCTGGCCAACGCCGTGCTGCGGCGGGTCGCTGGCGCGCGATCGCAGATCATCGCGGAGCAGGATGCCGCACAGCTTAACACGCCGAATTGGCTCTGGGAGCGCTGGACCGCGCAATACGGCGAGGAAGCTGCCCGCGCGATGACTGCGCAGCATCTCATCGAGCCGCCGCTGGACCTGACAGTCAAAACAGACCCGCAGGGCTGGGCGCAGCGCCTTGGGGGCATTGCGCTGCCGACAGGGACCGTTCGGCTCTCCGCGCGCGGCCGGATCGAGGCGCTCGAAGGCTATGGCGAGGGTGCATGGTGGGTGCAGGACGCCGCCGCGGCGCTGCCCGCGCGTGTGCTCGGCGATGTGGCTGGTCAGCGCGTTGCCGATCTGTGCGCCGCCCCGGGCGGCAAGACCGCGCAGCTTGCCTATGCCGGTGCGCGGGTCATTGCGGTCGATCAGTCCGCCAAGCGGCTGGACCGGCTGCGCGAGAACATGGCGCGGCTGGGGCTGGATGCCGAGGTGATCACTGCGGACGCGACCGCATGGCAGCCCGACGCGCCTTTTGATGCCGTCTTGCTCGACGCCCCTTGCACGGCCACCGGCACGATCCGCCGCCACCCAGACATCGCGCATCTCAAGCGCTCAACCGACCTGGAAAAGCTTGCCACGCTGCAAACCCGCCTGCTTGATAACGCGGTTGCCATGCTGCGGCCCGGCGGCTTTCTGGTCTATTGCACCTGCTCGCTGGAGCCGGACGAGGGTATCGAACAGATCGAGCGGTGTCTTGGGCGGCGCGGTGACCTCTCGCTTCAGCCGGTCGACTTGGCTGCGCTCGGCGCACGGCCTGAATGGGTCCGCCCGCCCGGCGTTTTGCGCACGCTGCCGCACCAGTTCCCGGCCGACGACCCGGCGATGAGCGGTATCGATGGTTTCTTCATAGCCCGGTTGCGAAAGACCGGCGCTTAATCAATAGTTGCAGCGCGTCGCTATTCCGCCGCGAAGGCGTCGGAAGCTATAGTCTTCGCGACAACAACAAACACCGAAAACCCTGCCGCCATGGGCACCAACGACGTTACCGAAAAAATGCGGCTCGCAGCGATGGCTGCTTCACATGCGGGGCGCGCCGCCTTGAAGACCGTGATCGGCTCCGCCCCAGGGCGCTGGATTGCGGGGCCGCCTGCGGCCTATCAATTTGTGCTCATACCGCAAGATCTTCGCACTGCGGACCCATCCCTCTCGGCGGAGATGTATGACGGCTATTTCGGCTTGGCTGGCGCCGTGGCGCCGATCGGTTCGCAGTCAGCCTTTGAGGTGCGCCCGCCCTCGCAGCCCTGGCTGCGCGAATTGCATGCCTTCAGCTGGCTGCGCCACCTTCACGCCGCGCAGGACGATGTTGCTCGCGAACGCGCCCGCGCTCTGATCCGCGACTGGCTGACGCTGGGCGCGCGTGCACCTGAGTTGACATGGGAGACGGAGATCGCCGCGCGCCGCCTGATCGCCTGGCTGTCCCATGCCGGGTTCGTGCTGGAGCGCGCGGATGGCGAGTTCTACGACGCCTATATGGGCGGCCTGACACGTCAGCTTCATGCGCTTTCGCTCAGCGGGCGCGACGAGGGCCAGAACGTTGCGCGCCTGCGCGCGCTCATCGCTTCCACGCTCGCAACCCTATGCGTTGCCGAGTTCGAATCGCATCTGGCCTCATACACGCCGTCGCTCGCCGCCGAACTGGACCGGCAGATCCTGCCTGACGGCGGACATGTATCACGCAATCCTGGCGCGATGGTTGATATCCTGCTCGACCTGCTGCCGCTGCGTCAGTGCTTCGTCAGTCGCGGCTTCGATGTGCCGGAGGCGCTGAACGAGGCGATCGCGCGCTTGCTGCCGACCTTGCGCTTCATGCGGCTGGGTAACGGCGCGCTGGCGCGGTTCAACGGTATGGCGGCCACCCGTATCGACGAGATTGCCAACATCCTCGCTTATGACGATACGCTTGCGCCGACGGAAAACCTGACGACCAAATCCGGCTATGCGCGACTTGCCAAGGGTGACGCCGTTGTGATCGCCGATGTTGGCGAGCCGCCGCCGCTTTCGGCCAGCGAAGGCGCCTGCGCTGGCTGCCTGGCTTTCGAGTTGAGCGCGGGCGAGAACGAAATTGTGGTGAACTGCGGCGCGCCTGGCGACGAGGAAAGCGAGTGGCACATCGTCTCGCGTGCGACGGCCGCCCATTCCACGCTGACAATCAATGACGCCTCCTCCTCCAGGCTTATCAAGCGCCAACTCCTCCAGCCGCCGCGCGAAATCTACCTGCTCTCCAACCCCAAGGCGGTACGCAGCGAAGTCTCCATTGGCAGCGAGAGCACCACACTGCGCGCAGCGCATGATGGGTACCGTGATCGCTTCGGCCTGTTGCATCAGCGGCTACTGACATTGTCTAATGATGGTGAGCGGCTCGACGGCGTCGATCAGCTCCTCGACCCGCGCAAAACCGCCACGAGCGCTTCCGCCGACGCGATTTTCGCCATCCGCTTTCACCTCCATCCGCGCGTGAAGGTGAGCCTGTTGCCCGATGAGCGTGGCATCGCGCTCATGTTGCCGAACGACGAGCGCTGGCAGTTCACGGCGAAAGGCGCGGCGCTGGAGATCGAGGAGAGCATCTTCCTGGCCGATCCGATTTTCCGTCGGCGGTGCCTGCAAATCGTGTTGACGGGGCCTTGCTATCCGCCGCCCAACGTGGAATGGAGCTTCCAACGAACGATGTCCGCGCCTGCGAAGCCGCGCCAGTTTGATTAAGGAGCGGCCCGGCGCGCAGGCGCACTGTCTCCAGGACCGCAAATGTCTGATACCCAACCCGTTATCCGCCGCGCGCTGATCTCCGTATCCGACAAGACAGGCGTGGCCAACTTCGCGCGCGAACTGGCCGGACTAAGGGTCGAATTGATCTCCACCGGCGGCACGGCGTCGCTGCTGCGCGAGGCGAACCTCGCCGTGCGTGATGTGTCCGAGGTGACCGGCTTTCCAGAGATCATGGAGGGGCGGGTCAAGACGCTGCACCCAAAGGTGCATGGTGGCCTGCTCGGGGACCGGGACAACGCGCAACACGCGCAGGCGATGGACACGCACAGCATTGCGCCGATCGACATGCTGGTCGTGAACCTCTATCCGTTCGCGCAAACCGTAGCGCAAGGCGGGGATTTCGACGCTTGCATCGAGAACATCGACATCGGCGGGCCGGCGATGATCCGCGCGGCGGCAAAGAACCATGCGCATGTGGCCGTGGTCGTCGACCCAGCGGATTATCCGCTCGTGCTCGATGAAATTCGCCAGCACGGCCATGTGCGCGCCGGCACGCGCCGGATGCTCGCGGCGAAGGCCTATGCGCGCACCGCCGCCTACGATGCTGCCATCAGCGCCTGGTTCGCTGAGCAGGTCGGGGAAAAAGAACCGAAATGGCGCAGTTTCTCCGGCGCGCTCAAGCAGACCATGCGCTACGGCGAGAACCCCCACCAACGCGCGGCGTTTTACGTGGGCGGCACCGCGCCAGCGCGCCCCGGTGTCGCGACCGCCCGGCAGGTGCAGGGCAAAGCGCTGAGCTACAATAATGTTAACGACACCGATGCGGCATATGAGCTTGTCGCCGAGTTCAACGCGGGAGAGCGCGCGGCAGTGGCGATCATCAAGCATGCCAACCCGAGCGGCGTTGCGCTGGGCGACACGCTGGCCGAAGCCTATGATAAGGCGCTGATGTGTGACCGGGTCAGCGCATTCGGCGGCATCATCGCGCTGAACCGCGCGCTCGACGCCGAAGTGGCCGCGAAGATGATGGAGATTTTCACCGAGGTCATCATCGCGCCGGACGCCGACGCGGACGCGCTCGATATTATCGCCCGCAAGAAGAATGTCCGCCTGCTGCTCGCTGGCGGCCTGCCTGACCCGTCCGCTGAGGGCGTACATCTGCGCAGCGTCGCAGGGGGGCTGTTGGTCCAGACGCGGGACAACGGCTGCGTGGGTGCTGAAGATGTGCGGGTGGTCACCAAGCGCGCTCCGAGCGATCAGGAGTTGGCTGATTTGATCTTCGCCTTCCGCGTGTGCAAGCACGTCAAGTCAAACGCGATCGTGTATGCCCGCGATGGCGCGACGGTTGGCATCGGCGCGGGACAGATGAGCCGAGTCGACTCGGCGCGTATCGCCGCGCACAAGGCCGCCGAAGCCGCACGCGCCAGACGCGAGTCGGGCCTCGATGACGAGATGCCGCAGGCCACGGAGATGCCGCAGGGCATGGTCGCGGCGTCTGATGCCTTCTTCCCGTTTGCCGACGGCCTGCTGGAGACGGCCAAGGCGGGGGCGAAGGCGGTCATCCAGCCAGGCGGCAGCCAGCGAGATGATGAGGTGATTGCCGCGGCGGATGAGCACGACCTGGCGATGGTGTTCACCGGGGTGCGCCACTTCCGCCATTGAGGGGTGCGGGTTTCACCCACAGCATGGCGATGAAGCCTGCGACCAGGAACACGCCGATGCTGGCAATGCCAATGCGTTGGCTGTCGCTGAGAATCGTAACGCCCGCAACCAGCAGCGGCGCGGCGAAAGCGGTGATCTTCCCGGAAAACGCGTAAAGCCCAAAGAACTCCGCCGATTTGTCAGGCGGGGCGATACGCGCCATGAAGCTTCGGCTTGCCGCTTGCAGCGGCCCGGCCGCCAGCCCGATGAGGATGGCGAAGCCGAGATAGGCCTGCTCGGCGAAGCTGGCCAGCCCGCCCGGCTCCGGGCCGCCCGCGATCGGTATGACAAACAACACGGAATCGCGGTCGATGGACAGCGCGCCGACCGATCCGGTGATCAGCAAAAGCAGCGCCGCCAGGATCACCGGTTTCGCGCCGACCCGGTCGTCCAGAATGCCGCCGAGCGCTGCGCCGATCCCGGCTGTGGCGGCGAGCACGATGCCGAATAGCCCGAGCGTGGCAGCGCCCCATCCAAACACCGAAACCGCGTAAATGCCGCCGAATGCGAAAATCGCCGAGAGCCCGTCGGTGTAAAGCAGCCGGGCGAACAGGAAGCGCACAACGTTCTTGTATTGCCAGACATTGCGCAGCGTGCGTCCGAACTCTCGCCAGCCGCCGCGCGCTGCATCCGAGAGCGAACGCTGCGGCCCGCGCAAATCCGGCGTGAAGAAGAACAGCGGCAGCACGAAAACGAGATACCATACTGCGGCGAATGGCCCTGTGAAGCGCGCGCCCTCGCCATCGTCCGGGTCGAGCGGCAGCAGTGGTGCAAGCCCCAGCAGCGTGGTTTGCTCGCCGTCCTGTACCAGCAGGAATGCCGCAAAAATCACCAGCGCGACCAGCCCGCCCGCATAGCCCGCCGCCCAGCCGAAGCCAGACAGACGCCCTTGCGCACGGGGCCCAACCAGCGAGGGCATCATTGCATTGGTGAGGACGGTGGAGAACTCCGCTGCCAGGATCGCTGCGATGATGGCCCCGATGATGAGCGGCAGCACGCTCATATCTCCCGGCGCGGCGAACCACAGCGCAGCTTGCGCTATGACGAACATCACCGAAAAGCCGAAAATCCAAGGCTTGAGCCGCCCGCTAGCATCGGCCATGGCGCCGAGCATGGGGCTGAGCAACCCGACCGCGACGCCCGCCGCCGCCGTGACAAAGCCCCATAGCGACTGCCCGGCGACCGGATCGGTCATGAAGCCCTGGACGAAAAAAGGCGCAAACAAGAAGGTTGTAATCAGCGTATAGAACGGCTGCGCGGCCCAGTCGAACATGACCCAGCCGCCGATCCCAGGCGGGCCTGCACGCGTCTGCGCGGGCGCGGCGCTTTCTGCCACGCTGCTCATCCGGCGAGATCACGCAACTGCGCCACGGCCACCGTCAGCTTCGCCAGCGTCGGCTCGCCGCCCTCGATCAGCGCGAGAATACCACCGCGTGTGCGCGTCACGGCGGCGCTGGTCTGCTCGAACCATGCGTCGAAATCCTGGTCGCTTACCTGCACTTTCGCCTCGTCCAGAATGCGCAGCGTAAGCGCGCGCAGCGCCCCCGCGGCCAATTCCATTGTCGTGTTGACCGCCAGCCGGTCGTAATAGTCGGTCTGCGCCAGGTCTTCGGCAACGCGGCGCAGTGCGTCTATGCGGAAATACCCCGACAATCGATAATATACCTGCGCGGTGTGCAACAGATCATATCCGCCGCCGCCTGCAGTGAGGATTATGTCTGGAGCGTCGCCGAGCGGCCGCAGCATGGAGAATTTGCCCGCAAGGCTTTCGGGCACGCCACTGGCGGCATACTCCGCCTGCGCCGCCTCCACCTGCTGCATCTGCTGGGGCGGCAGCACTGCCGGCAGGTGATCGCACATGCGCGCGATGCCGTCGCGGTAGCGCGAGATAACCGGCTCCAGCCCACGCTCAAACTTGCCGTGGCGGAGGAACCATCCCGTCTGACGGCGCAGTTCGTTCTGCAGGCGAAGGTAGAGGTCGAGCTGGCGCGTGCCATCAATGCGGTTGTCAATGGCGTCGATCGCATCGTAAATCCGGCGGAAGCCGAAGCTCTGCATGACAGCGGCGAACGCATAAGCGATCTCGTCGCCGGCTTGCCCGGTTTCCTGCATCAGCCGAACGACGAAGGTCGAGCCGCCCCGGTTGATGATCGCGTTTGCCAATCCGGTGGCGATGATCTCGCGGCGCAGTGGATGCGCCTCGATCTCGTCGGCGAAGCGCTCGCGCAGCGTTTGCGGGAAATAGTCCTGCAGGGCAACGCTCAGATGCGGATCACTGCAAACCGGTGAGTCGATCAACTCATCATACAAGTCAATCTTCGACCAGGCGAGCAGCACCGCGAGTTCCGGCCGCGTCAGCGGCTGGTTCTGCTGGCCGCGGCCGCGAATTTCGGCGTTGCTTGGCAAGTCCTCGACATCGCGGTTCAAGCCGCCACGTTCCAGATGCTCCATCAGCCGCGCCTGAAAACCCAGATCGGACAACCCGCGCCGCGCACCCAGACTGATCGCCAGCGTTTGCAGGTAGTTGTTGCGCAGGCAGTCGTGGGCGACTTCGTCGGTCATGCTGACCAGCACCTCGTCGCGTTCCTCGCGGGTAATCTTGCCGGCGCGCACGGCCTTGCCCAGCGCGATCTTGATATTGACCTCGAAGTCAGACGAGTTCACGCCCGCCGAATTGTCGATTGCATCGGTGTTGACGCGCCCGCCGCGCATGGCGAAGGCGATCCGCGCGCGCTGCGTTATGCCAAGGTTCGCGCCCTCGCCTATGACGCGCACGCGCAGTTCGCTGGCGGTGACGCGGGTGGCATCATTGGCGCGGTCATTGACATCGGCGTGGCTCTCGCTGTCGGCGCGCACGAAGGTCCCGATGCCGCCGAACCAAAGCAGGTCAGCTTCTATTTGCAGTATCGCGCGGATCAACTCGTTCGGTGTGACCTCATCGGCCTCCAGCCCGGTCAATCCCCGGATTTCCGGCGTCAGCGGAATTGCCTTAGCGCTGCGGCTGAACACGCCGCCGCCCTGTGAGATCAGGCTCTTGTCGTAGTCCTGCCAGGTGACGCGCGCGAGATCGAACAGGCGCTTGCGCTCCGCCCAGCTCGTATCCGGGTCCGGGTCGGGGTCGAAAAAGATGTCGCGATGGTCAAACGCGGCGAGCAGGCGCGTTTGCTTTGACAGCAGCATCCCGTTGCCGAACACGTCGCCCGACATGTCGCCGATCCCGATGGCGGTGAACGGTTCGTTCTGGATGTCGCGGTTCATCTCGCGGAAATGGCGCTTCACCGCCTCCCAGGCCCCGCGCGCGGTAATCCCCATCTTCTTGTGGTCGTAGCCGGCCGAGCCACCAGAGGCGAACGCGTCATCGAGCCAGAAGTCGCGCTCCTGGGCGATGCCATTGGCGATGTCGGAGAAGGTCGCGGTGCCCTTGTCCGCCGCGACCACCAGATAGGCGTCTTCACCATCGCGGCGCACCACGCGCTCCGGCGGGATGATTGTATTGTCTTTCAAGTTGTCCGTGACGGACAGCAGGCTGGAGATGAACAGCTTATAGCACGCCACGCCTTCTGCCATTCGGGCCTCGCGGCTGCCGTTCGGCGGCAGGCGGCGAGGATAGAACCCGCCCTTCGCGCCCTGAGGAATGATGACGGCGTTCTTCACCTGCTGCGCCTTGGCCAGCCCGAGCACCTCGGTACGGAAGTCCTGCGCCCTGTCTGACCAGCGGATGCCGCCACGCGCGATCGGCCCGCCGCGCAAATGCACGCCTTCAACCCGCGGCGAATGCACGAAGATCTCGGCATAAGGATGCGGTAGCGGCAGGCCCTCGACCCATTTGCTCGCCAGCTTGAACGCGATCGTTGCCGGGCCGCCATCGACAGGGCCGTGGCGATAAAAATTTGTGCGCAGCGTGGCCTGAATCACGTTGAGGAAGCGGCGGAGGATACGATCCTCGTCAAGGCTGGCGACACCGTCGAGCGCGTCCTCGATCCGCGCTGAAATCGCGTCGGGGTCTTCGGCCTCGGCCGGGTTCAGGTCGGGGTCAAACAGCCGGTGGAACAGCGCGATCAGGTCGCGCGCGATGTCGGGATGCCGCTGAAGCGTGCTGGCCATATAGCCTTGGCCGAACGGCGCGCCGATCTGGCGCAGATAAGAGCCGTAGGCGCGAAAGACCGCCGCCTCGCGCCAGGTTAGCCCGGCACGCAGGATCAAGCCGTTATAACCGTCGTTGACCGCCTCGCCGTACCAGACCCGAAGGAAGCCGTTTTCCAAGCGCTCGCGAACCCTGGCGATCTCGATTTCGCCCTCGGTGCGCGGCTCCAGCAGAATGTCGTGCAGATAGACCGTGCGCCGCTCGCCGCCAATCTGCGGCTCGACCGTGAAGGTGCGCTCCGAACTGGCGGCGAAGCCCATATTCTCGAAGATCGGCACGCGGCGGCTCAGCGAGATCGGCTCATCGAGTTGATAAAGGCTGACGCGCACCTGGGACGGACCGCAGCTCTGGTCCTTGCAGAACTCGACCGCGATCGGGCAGTCAGCGCAGAGCTCTTCCAGCTTCTGGATGTCGCTCAGCGCGCGATGGGTCGTGTTGTATTCCTCGTATCCTGCGGAGAATGCATCGCCATAGCGCGCGATCAGCCCGCTTGCATGCTCGGGATAGGCCTCGCGCAGCCGGTCGCGCAGCGTTTCGCCCCAGGAGCGGACGATCGTCTCGATCTGCTCTTCAAGGTTGCCGGGCGCCGCGCCGATTGGCTCTGCACCCGCGCGCCAGACGATCACGTGAAGCCGAACAAGCGGCGCTTGGGTGAAAAATGGGGTGGCCTTGGTCACTTCGCCGCCAAATGCCTGGGCCAGATAATTGCAGATACGCACGCGCTTTTCCGTCGAGAAGCGGTCGCGCGCGACATAAATCAGGACCGAGGCGAACCGGCCAAAGGTGTCGTAGCGCACGAAGGCACGGGTCTGCGGCTTTAATTCCAGCGAGAGAATTTCCGTGGCGAAGGACAGGAGTTGGTCGACGTCGATCTGGAACAGCTCGTCGCGCGGATAGGTGTCCAGCACCGTACGCAGCGCGCGCCAGGAGTGGCTCTGCTCCGGGAAGCCCGAACGCTCAAGCACCAGCCTCGCCTTGCGCCGCAGAAACGGGATGTCCTCGACCGAGCGCGTGTAGGCCGAGGCCGTGAACAGGCCCGCGACGCGTATCTCGCCGATCGGGTGCTCTTCCCGGTCGTAGAGCTTCATGCTGATCGTATCCATGTTCACGCGCCGGTGAACGCGCGAACGCAAATTACCTTTGGTAATGATCAGCGGTTCTGGACGCAGGAACACCTGAACCGCCTCGGATCGCATGCTGGTGCCTTCGCCGGGCTGACGCAGGAGCTTTGCGTTGATGTCGCGCAGGACGCCCATCCCGGAGTCAGGGTCGGGAACCAGCTCTGGCGGCTCACTGTTCGGCTCGAACCGATAGTTGCGCATCCCAAGGAAGACGAAGTTGCGATCCGAAATCCACTCTAGAAAGCGGATCGACTCGGCGCGCTCATCCTCCGGCACGGGCGGATGACCGGTCTTGTAGCGTTCGACAGCCTCGCGGAAGCGCGCCAGCATCGGCCTCCAGTCGCTGACCGCCGCTCGCACATCCTCCAGCGTCTGGACGATAGCTTTCTGCAGCACACTGCGTTCGGTCTCTGAGGGGATGTCCTCAAGCTGGACGACAATGACGCTCTCAAGCCCCGCCTGAGGCAATTCTTCTACCGGCGGCTCGGCGGCGGTGTGGTCATCCAGATAAAGCAGACGGCACTCTGGATCGCGCCTCGCATGCAGGATCGGGTGAGCGATCCAGTCCAGCTTGAGGCCGCGATCGATGATCTCGCCGAGCACCGAGTCGACCAGAAACGGCATGTCATCATTGGCAATGTGAACGACCGTGCGTGCTGCACCGCGCGGCCCACATTGCACCCGGCTCACACAGACGTTCGGGGTCCCGCGCTGGCGCTGATAGAAGAACGCGAAGGCCTCGCGCGCCAACGCCGCCAGCGCCTGCGGATCGGCCTCGCGAAGATCGGCCTCGTTCAGATCGCTGTAGAGCAGCTTTGTGAACGTCTTGAGATTGCCGGCATCAGGGCTGTCGGCGGATATGTCAAGTGCTGCGACAACATCATCCAGACTGGAGCTCGGCAAAGGCTCAACGGCGGAGGCCATGGCGCATCCTGACGTTCAAAGGGTTAGTCGGCGGGGCGGGGAGAACGCGCAGTTGTCGGCAGCGTGCCGCAATAACAGGCAGAGAACAAGATGGTTGGTATGAGCTAGCGGTCATGGCAGTGTTTCATTTAGATAATTTGACCTTCGGCTTTGCGGTGCCTTTAACGACCAGCTAGGGTATTTCGTATGAAGTTGAAACGGTGGGTCATTATGAAAAAGTTGAGTGTGTTATTGGTTCTTGGCGTGATGGCGGTGGCGTTTGGCATTGTGGGCGACATTCGACCGGCGCATGCCCTCGGCGATTGGTTGCGTGGTGACGGGAATTGCAAGGTCTCACAGGCACCGCGGGTTCATCACCGTGTGGTGCGCAAACATGTCGTCAAGCGCCCCGGCATCTATCAAATCCAGCGTCGCCCCGGTGTCTATGGGTATCGCAAGATTAAGGTGCGCACGCGCTCGGGCCATGTGGTCTACCGCAACAAGCGGGTTCTGCTGAAGCCGTACCAGAACGTTGCACGCTATCACAAGCCGCAGCAGCGTTGGGTCCACGAGCGTCAGCGCGTTTACGCGCCGGCTGCGACCCGTCCTCGCGGTGCTTGGCCAGATAGCTGCTGACGGGCGCGGGCCTGTTACCGGCCGGGGCAGCCGTCCTGTGAACACCGCAACCCCATGTTGCGCCGCACATTTTTGTTGCGATGCAATATTTACCTGGTTATTATCAGGAAAGTTGAATTGTGGACATGGGATAAGTTCGGTGTTCTGGCTCTGGCCTCTAATAACAGCCGGGAGTGTGGTCGCCGCGCCATCTGATGAATGCCGCGCGGGCAACCCGCATGAGCGCAGGGCCGTCGCCCATCAGCCAAGCGCAGCAGGAAAAAATTCCAAACAGACGCCCCAGACCTTGACGCGGCTCATCAACAGGGCGTCGCGCGATGTGGCACTTCATGTCACCACGACGCTCAGTCGGACTTGGCGAGACCTGAGCCGTGTGTTCGGCCGAATCCGCCATGCGATTGCCTACGAGCAATTGATGCATGCCTCCTTCGGCTGGGCGCTGTCGCCCGTGCAACGGCTGATGCCCTCGGCAGCTTGGCCGCTGGCTTTTGCCAATGGCTATGGCTTCGGCGCTCCAACCCGCGGTGCAGGGGCCATCGCCGCCGCCAGCATGTTCGGGTTCGGGCTCACGCCATGGCGCGGTCTGATGCAGCCGTCGCCCTGGGCACAGCCGCTACTGCCCGCGCCCCAAATGCGG
>CAYVFK010000025.1:0-15784 GCA_964450925.1 uncultured Hyphomicrobiaceae bacterium
ACCGGCGGCTCCAGCGTTGTCTGCTCGAAGTTTTCGGGGTCGATGGCGTGTTCTGGCAGAACCGGCATTAGCCCCATGATGAGCGGCATCTCGCGGTCGCCCTGATCGTTGAAGGTGAACTTGACCGTGCGCGGGCCGGTCTTCTCGACCGTATCGACCTTCGCATAATAAAACTGGTGGTTGGGCCGGCCACGATCGCGCAGCAGCGCATGGGAGAAGATGACGTCGTCCACCGTGACCGGCTCGCCATCGGAAAACCGCGCTTCTTCACGCAGCGTGAAGGCCACCCAGGCGCGGTCCGGCGGAGTCTCGATGCTCTCGGCAAGCAGCCCGTAGAGCGAGAACGGCTCGTCCTGCGCGCGCGCCATCAGGCTCTCGTAGACGTACTGGCGCATCCCCGGCGCGGCCTCTCCCTTGATGATGAGCGGGTTGAGACTGTCAAAAGAACCTTGCGCTGCGCGGATCAGCTTCCCGCCTTGCGGCGCTTCGCGGTTGACATAGTCGAACGCCTCGAAATCCGGACCGTATTTCGGCTGGCCGTGCATCGCGATGCCATGGCGTGGTTCCGCTGCCGCAGCGAACGTGCCCACGCTTACAGCCGCGAATAAAGCGATCAGCCCTGCCAACAATGGGCCGCGCTTGAGTATGCATACTGTCATCCGAAGCCTCCACCTGCCGCCAGTTGCCCTGCTTGCGGGAGAATAGAAATGAGATGGCCCGGGCACAACCAGTCATGCAGGACAGTGTTGGCCACAAAATGAGCAAAAAATCGATTACCGTGCAGGGTGGCTGAGGAAAGGTCGTAGATCGGCTTAAACGTCCTGACGGGCGAAAGGGGATATGGGCCGAGACACGCGCATTGGCGATGCATGTGCATGAGAGGCGCGTGCACGCGCAGGCGTCACGAAGTCGCCTCAATTCGACGTACGCAGGACAATTGTTGGGGGGTGCCAGCGCGGCGGCAGACGAGCCCGAGCTAGGCCCGTAATAAGTTCGTGAAAGGTTGATGGGATGTTGAACGTACCGATGAACAGGATCTGCCGTTCAGGTTTAGCGCTGTGCCGCGTGATGGTTGGCGCGGCACTGGTCGGTTCCGTGATGATGACCTCGCAGGCAGTGGCCCAGGAACAAGAGCAACAGCGCCAGGCCGCTTGGGTGAAGCTGTGTGAAAAGGCTCCGAGCCTTCAGCAAGAAGGCAACGAGGTTGATGTCTGCCTGACGCACCACGAGCGGATCGACGGCAACACTGGCCGTGTGCTGGTTTCCGCTGCAATCCGCCAGATCGAGGGCCGAGACACCCGCTCTTTGATGGTCATGGTGCCGCTTGGCATGGCGCTGCCAGCTGGCGTTCAGGCGAAGGTGGATGATAACGAAGCCATCAAGCTGAACTACACGCTGTGTCACGTTGGCGGCTGCACCGCCGAGACCGAAGCGACCGATGAGATCATTCAGCAGTTCGAGGGCGGCGAGCAGGTTGTGGTGGCCGCGATGAA
Source organism: uncultured Hyphomicrobiaceae bacterium (assembly GCA_964450925.1). GTDB lineage: Bacteria > Pseudomonadota > Alphaproteobacteria > Rhizobiales > Rhodomicrobiaceae > Dichotomicrobium. The sequence continues at coordinate 1,494 of CAYVFK010000025.1, forward strand.
CCTTGCTGGCAAGCCGATCGGTTTCCCGGTGCCGTTGAGTGGCTTCACCGATGCCTACGCTGGCGATCCTGTGGATAACGAAAGATACCGCTCCGCGCGGCAGCAGTTGATGAACACGATCCGTCAGCGTCAGATCGCCATGATGGAAAAGGCGCGCGAGGAGCGGCAGCAACAGCAGGAGAGCGAAGGCCAGCAGTAAGGTCTTCGATAGTTGACGTGTTGGACTGCCGCTCGCTGGACGCGGGCGGCAGTTTTTTTGGCTCATGCCGCCGGGTAGAGCTCGTATGGGATCGGGCGGAAGGTCTCGCGTTGCGGGTCGGCGTTTGCCAGAAAGCGGCTGACTTCGCCGATGCTGAACCGGTCGAGGAACATCACAGGATGCCCTTGCGCCGGGATGGTCAGGGCGGTCGCGCCGGGGTGACGCTGCTTCATCTCCTCGAAGGTTTCTTGAGACAGGAGGTCTGTGTTCTCGCCGCGCAGAATAAGCAGCGGAACACGCGTCAATGCATCGTAATACGCCCACATATCCGGGATGCGCTTGGAGATGTCGATCTGCGACAGCGCTTTGGCGATATGTTTGTCATAGCTTGCAGTCGGCCGGCCATCTTCAGTCTCGTTGAAAGACATGCGCGCCCACGCTTCCCAGTCATCCGGGCTCTTGTCAGTGAAGAAGCGCTCATTGACCTGCTGCACCAGGGCGACGGCCTCGTTCCAGTCTGAGGGCACCGGGATTTTGCCCGCATAGCCCATGATCCGCGCCAGGCCCGCCGTGCCGATTTCCGGGCCGATGTCGTTTAGCACGGCTGCGCCAATCATTCCGGGGCGCATAACCGCCATCATCATCGCAATGATGCCGCCGCGCGAGGTTCCGACCACCGCCGCGTCGTGGAGGTCGGTGGTCGCCATGAAGTCGAGGGTGTCCAGCATCTCGATGAATGGCGAGTAGTTGCGCCAATCGGGGTCGCGGTCGGAAAGCCCGCGTCCGCGATAGTCCAGCGCGTAGACCTCACGGGGGGCCTTGCGATCCCCGGCTAGGCTCGTGGCGAGGTAGTGAAAGTCGCGCGCATTGCGCGTCAGCCCGGCGAGGCAGACGACTGGGCGCGCATCCGGGTTAGGCTGGCCGTAGTGGCGTGCGTGGAGCCGCAGGCCATCAAACGAGGTGTAAAAGATGTCACGCCAAGGCTTTCGCGTCGGCGCGCGCGACTGCGTTTGGGTCATGAGTCCTCAAGGCGGCGAGCGATTTGCGGGTACGGCTGAGCGACTCTTAATTCATCGCGGTGCCGGCGTAAATCGGGGCGGGAGGCGCACCTGCGCGGCCACGATGCAGATCGGTCGTCAGCGTTGCCTCGATTGTCTCACCTTGCGTCAGCAAGGCGCGATAGACTTGCAGACTTTCCATGATCTTGTGGACGTAGGTGCGCGTCTCGGTGAAGGGGATTCGCTCAACCCAATCAACCGGATCGACTTCCGGCGTACGTGGGTCACCGAACAGCTCGATCCATTGTCCAACGCGCCCAGGCCCAGCGTTATAGCCGGCCATCATCATGATGTAGGATTCGTCGAAGCGGTTGAGCAGGCGGCGCATGTAGGACGAGCCCAGCTTGGCGTTATATACCGGATCAGTCAGGCTTGCTTTGCGGTACGTCATGCCATTGATCCGCGCCATCATCCGGGCTGTGGCTGGCATCAATTGCATCAAACCGCGTGCGCCCGCGCGGCTCACCGCCTCAGGGTTGAATTCGCTCTCCTGGCGTGCCAGCGCCAGCATGAGCGCGCGCTCAACTGGCTGCGCGCCTTGCGGCATGGCGAATTCGGGGATATCAGTCGGGTAGGCGTAAACCTCGACAGGGAAGCCGCGGTTCAGCGCCACCTTTCCGAACCGCACGACCACATTCGGCGGTGCGACCCGCCGGGCCAGTTCAGCCGCAAGCGTCATTTCACCGGGGGCTTCCATGTCGCGCGCCATTTCGTAGAGGAACAGCGACAGGAAGGAATCGAAGCCGGCTTGGCGTGATATGGGAATGGCGCGGACCACATCGCGCGCAGCGAACCGCTCCAGGTCCGCGGGGGTTGGGCGTGCTGGCTTGCGAAAGCCGATTGGCCGGGACTTTTCCCCAAGCGCCAGCCCCGCAAGCTGGCCGTAATACACGTGGAAGTGCTGCGCGGCGCGGGCAAACAGCCGCTGGGCAGCCTCGACATCGCCAAGCTCCAGCGCAGCGCGTCCGGTCCAGTAGTCGCTGCGCGCAAAATCTGCCGGTAGATCAGCCCCTTTGCGCGAGGCGATGAAATGCGCTTTCGCGGCCTGAGGCTCGTTGAGAAAACGCAGCGCGATCCATCCGGCGAGGAACTCGGCCTCGTGGAGGTCGTCTTCGGTGGCGCCGCCGTGGCGGCTGGCGATCTTGTAGGCTATCTGGTGTTTGCCGGCGTCAAGAGCCCTGCGCGCCTGAATGCGCCGCTCCTCCCACCACTCGTTAGGGTCAACCAGCGCATCAGCGTCCTCCGGGGCCATTCCCATCAGACGCCATGCCTTTTCGTCGTTATTGTTTCGCCGCAGCCAGCGAACCCTGCTCAAAAGCACCTCAGGCTGTGTCTTCACCGCCTCATCCAGCCGCGTCAGCAACCCGCCGGCGCGACGCGAGCGCTGCACCTCTGCCACGCGTGCATCCAGCGACGCGCGGTCGCGCTTGTCGAGTTCGGCCTTGAGCCGGCGCGCACCGTCGGTCATTCCTCGATTGCCCTGCGCCAACAGCCAGTCTGCGCGGGCCTTGTGATCGGCTTGGCGCAGCAAATCGTCGAAGCGCTCACGGATCGCTTCTTCCGCTTCCTCATCGAGCGCGTTTCTCCGCCAGGCTTCGCGGATTAAGTCCGTACCGCGCGACTTTTCCCCAACAGCCATGTACGCCGCCCCAAGGGCCGCTTTGCCGGCGCCGGTTCTCGGCGGATCTTCGGAAAAGAACGCGAACACCTCCTGAGCCGAAGGCTGCCTGAGCAATGCGGAAAGCTCGGCGTTCCGCCGGAGAACCTTCTTGCTGGGCCACATCGGGTGGTCGCGTCGGAACGCAGCAAATGCTGAAAGCTCGGCATGGCCCTTGCTGGAGCGCAAGTAATACCAATGCGCCATTCGCCGGGCGGTCTCGTCCTCGATCCGGTTGATCAGCGGCTTCCCGGCGTCGAGCTCATCCCGGTAGAAAAGCCGCACCGCTTCCTTTAGCAGTTCGACATCGCTGTCGGAGACACGGATGCGCTCAATCTGGTCGAGTACGTCTTCGATCGCCTTGCGATCCAGTCCACGGGGCCGTTGCTGCAAGTCGTGGGCCAGCGGCGGTGCCGACGGCGATACGGCGGGCCGTGCGAGAGAGGCGATTTGCGGCTCGGCTTTTGCCGGGGGATTCTTGCGCACGGGCGGGTACGGTGCGCCAGCTGGTAGGGTCGTCTGCGCGCCTGGAACCACCGGCGCGGCTGGCAGCGGGCGCACGTCGATAGCACTATGCTCGGGAGAAGGTGTTGTTGGCTGGGACACAGCGGCTTCGGGGCGCGCTGCCAAATCGGGCTGCGCTGTGGGGAGTTGCGTTGCGGGTTGTTCCGGAGCGACGGCCGCGATGCGCTGGTCGCCTTGCGACCAAGGCTGCAAACCAATCAACAGCCCAGCTAGCGCGCCGATCACGGCTACGCTTGCCAGGATCAGGCCAAAACGCCCGCCACCCTTATGACCGTGTGTCCCCATCTGTACCGATGATCGCCTGTTTTACTTCGCGTGTGTTACTTGGCGCGTAAGCAATCTGTACCCTCTCCAGCTTGCCTGTCGGTCAACGCGTTCGAGCGATGTTGCCAGCGAAGCGGCACGATTTCGGCATAATCATGGCCCGACCATCCGCTGCGCAGCAGTATTGCCCCGCCCCAGCCAACTCATTATCGTCGCGTGAAATGCCACTAATCAAGGATCACCGATGTTCAGAGGCTCTTACACCGCGCTCATCACGCCGTTCCGCGACAATCGCGTGGATGAAGAGGCGTTCCGCGCGCTGGTTGATCGCCAGATCGAGGCTGGCACACATGGCCTGGTGCCGGTCGGCACGACTGGCGAGTCGCCCACTCTGTCCCATCATGAGCACAAAGCGGTTGTCGAAATGTGCATCGACCAGGTGGCAAAGCGCGTGCCGGTGATGGCTGGCGCAGGGTCGAACAATACCGCTGAGGCGATCGAATTCAGCCAGCATGCGCAGGAGGCGGGCGCGGACGGCATCCTGAGCGTTATCCCATATTACAACAAGCCGACCCAGGAAGGGCTTTACCAGCACTACAAGGCGATTAGCGACGCGGTGGACATCCCGATCATCATCTACAACATTCCCGGGCGGAGCGTCATCGCAATGTCGGTGGAGACAATGGCGCGGCTCAGCGAATTGCGTAATATCGCGGGCGTGAAGGACGCAACAGCGGACATGGTCCGGGTCAGCCAGCAGCGCGGCGCGATGGGCGAGACGTTCGTCCAGCTGTCCGGTGAGGACGCCACGGCGCTCGGCTTCAACGCGCATGGCGGGCATGGCTGCATATCGGTCACGTCGAATGTCGCGCCGGAGTTGTGCGCGAAGTTTCAGAACGCCTGCGAGGCGGGGGACTACACCGCTGCGCTCGCACTGCATGACCGGCTGATGCCGCTGCACGAGGCGCTATTTATCGAGTCAAACCCGGCGCCCGTCAAATACGCCGCGCAGGTGCTGGGCTTTTGCCGGGAGGATGTGCGCCCGCCGCTGGCCACGCTGCGCACCGAATCGAAGCGGGCAGTCGAGCGCGCGCTGGAACAGGTCGGCATCGCATAATCAAGCTGGCCAGGGCCGTGAGAGCAAATCATGAGCAAGAAAGACGGACCAGCGCGCCGCGTCGTGGCGGAGAACCGCAAGGCGCGCCACAACTACGATATTCTGGAGACGTTTGAGGCCGGGATCGCGCTGGCAGGCTCGGAAGTCAAAAGCCTGCGCGAGGGAAAGGCGAATATCGCCGAGTCCTATGCCAGCGCCGAAAACGGCGAGCTATATCTGATCAACAGCTCGATCCAGGAGTACAAGCAGGCCAACCGCTTCAACCATGAGGAGCGCCGCCCGCGCAAACTGTTGATGCACAAGCGCGAAATCGCCCGTCTGATCGGTGCGACCGAGCGCGAGGGCATGACGCTCGTGCCACTGCGGCTGTACTTCAACCCACGCGGCATCGCCAAGGTGGAACTGGCGCTCGCCAAGGGCCGCAAGATGCACGACAAGCGCGAGGCGGAGAAGCAAAAGGACTGGCAGCGGCAGAAGGCGCGGCTCTTGCGCGAGAAGGGTTAAGCCCGCGCATCGCACGGCGCAAGATCGGCCATCTTCAGCAGCCGCCCCATGCTCGGCACTTCGATCTCGCGGTTGCCATGCAGCCGGATCACGTCTTCGCGCTTCATTTTCGTAAATTGCCGGCTGACGCTTTCGGTGGTCAAGCCAAGATAATCCGCCATGTCCGACCGGCTCATCGGCAAGTTGAATGCCGCCGTGTCGCTCTTGGGGTCAGCATTGCAGCCGACTTCGCGCGCGCGCCGGGCGATCATCAGCAAGAAACTGGCAACGCGTTCTCCGGCATTCTTGCGCCCCAGCAGAAGTGTCCAGTCATGACAAGCGTCGAGTTCGTCGAGCGTTTGCTCTAGCAGCCGCGTCTGCATGTCGGGATAACGCTGCATCAGCCGTTCGAAGTCCGCCCTCGGAAACTGGCAAAGCTCGACGCTCGTCGCGGCCTCCGCGCGATAGGGGCTGTCCGAGCGCATCGTCCGGCCCAGGAAATCGGCGGGAAACAGCAGGCCGACGATATGCTGGCGACCATCAGACATGGTCTTGGTCAATTTTATCACGCCATCGAGTACATTCGCGAAGAAGTCTGGGGTATCGCCTTCATGCATGATTACCGTGCCGGCGGGCATTTGCTTGCGGTTTGCGATCTGGTTCATCGCCTCGATTTCATCACGAGACAGCGCTCCGCAGATCGACCGGCTGCGTATCGTGCATGACTCGCAGTGTTTGGGCAGCGTTCTGCTTTGAAGCATCTTGTTATCCAAACCTTTCTTGGCAGGCAGTATGCCCTATCCGCGAGAGCGCAACAATCAGACAGGTGGCGCCGCGAAGTGGAAAGCCCCGATCAGGAAATTGGATTGGCCGTGTCGTGCAAAACACTTTATGACCGGCGCTTGAGCGGATGCCAGATGCTCTGTGACGCGGGCAGTTGCTCGCGCCCCCGATCCCAGTAGGCCAGAAGATATGCAGCGTTCGAACACCCACCCAGCCATCGAGGTCGCAGATCTCAGCAAGTCCTACGCCGATGGCTTCGTGGCGCTGAAATCCATCGACCTGACCATCAAAGACGGAGAGATCTTCGCGCTTCTGGGCCCAAACGGTGCGGGCAAGACGACCCTTATCAACGCCATCTGCGGCATTGTGACGCCCTCTAGCGGACGGATCATGGTCAGCGGCCACGACAATCAGGAAGACTATCGCGAGGCGCGCGCCCTTATCGGGCTGGTGCCGCAGGAGTTGACCACCGAAGCCTTCGAGACGGTCTGGTCCACCGTGAGCTTCAGCCGCGGGCTGTTCGGCAAGCCACGCGACGACAAGCACATCGAACGTGTGCTGCGCGACCTCTCGCTGTGGGACAAGCGCGACAAGAAGCTGATCACCCTGTCGGGCGGGATGAAACGGCGCGTGCTGATCGCCAAGGCGCTGTCGCACGAGCCGCGCATCCTGTTCCTTGATGAGCCGACCGCAGGCGTCGATGTCGAACTGCGCCGCGACATGTGGGAGGTGGTGCGACGGCTGCGCGAAACCGGCGTGACCATCGTGCTGACCACGCATTACATCGAGGAGGCCGAACAGATGGCCGACCGCGTGGGCGTGATCAATGAGGGCGAGTTGATCCTGATCGAGAACAAGGACGAGTTGATGCGCAAGCTTGGCCAGAAGCAGGTCATCCTCGATCTCAACCAGCCGCTCAGCGCGGTTCCAGAACATTTGCGCGACGCCCGGCTCACGCTGGGAGGCAACGGCATGCAACTGGTCTACACCTATGACACATATGCCGAGCGCACCGGCCTCACCGCGCTGCTACAGGACCTGCGCGACGCCGGGATTTCCTTTCACGACATCCACACAAAACAAAGTTCGCTCGAAGAAATCTTCGTCGATCTGGTGAAACGAAACTCATGAATTTTCACGCTATCAAAGCTATCTACAAGTACGAGATGAGCCGGACGTGGCGCACGCTATTTCAAAGCATCGTCTCGCCGGTGCTTACGACCGCGCTATATTTCATTGTGTTCGGCTCAGCGATCGGCTCACGCATAGAGGAGATCGGCGGGGTCGACTACGGCTCGTTCATCGTGCCGGGCCTGATGATGCTCACGCTGCTGACACAAAGCGTGGCAAACGCGTCATTCGGCATCTATTTCCCGAAGTTCACAGGCACGATCTACGAATTGCTTTCCGCCCCCATCTCCGCGGTGGAGATCGTGCTGGGCTATGTCGGCGCGGCGGCCACCAAATCTCTGATCCTCGGCATTGTCATCCTGGTCACGGCGAGCTTCTTCGTCGATCTGCGCATCGAGCATCCGCTGCTGATGATGCTGTTCATGGTGCTCACAGCGATCACCTTCAGCCTGCTCGGCTTCATTATCGGCATCTGGGCGGACGGCTTCGAGCAGCTGCAGATCGTCCCGCTTTTGGTAATGACGCCGCTCGCGTTCCTCGGCGGCACCTTCTATTCGGTCGATATGCTGCCGCCGTTCTGGCAGACGGTCACGCTGTTGAACCCTGTGGTTTACCTCATCAGCGGGTTCCGCTGGAGCTTCTATGAGGTCGCCGATGTCAGCGTCTGGATCAGCCTCGTGATGATTTTCGTGTTTCTCGCAGCCGGGCTGGCGCTGGTCTGGCGCATCTTTCAAACTGGCTACAAGCTCAAAAAATGATGAAGGGTCGCCGGGCCGCGTCAATTGTCGCGGTTCGGACAAACTGAGCCGGTAGACATATTTGGTAAAGGCTAACGCGGTACCTTTCGCTGAGTGCGAGGGATCGCGCAGGTTCGCGAATACGGGCTTTTCCGCCACCGATGGGCAAGATTGACACATTGAGGCGCTGGCGCCACGGTCTGGCACGGTTGTCAGCAAGACAGGATGAACGCGCCCGAGCGCGCGGGGACACCGTGTTTCATTTTGATCCAGACCCGCCGAAAGAAAAGCCGCGCCGCTCGTTGACGTGGCGTATCACGCGCTTCTTGCTGATATCAGGGACGATCACGGCTGCGGCGCTCGTGCTGATCGTAGTGGGCGCAGTGACCGTGTACTCTTATCTCGCGACGGACCCGCTCAAGGCCGGGCTGAGCCAGAACCCGGCCAAGCTTACCATTTTGTCCGAAGGCGGCGAAGTCATCACCGAGAAAGGCTTGCGCCGCAACCACGTCCCCTACGAGCAGATGCCCCGCCACCTGATCGACGCCGTGCTCGCCACGGAGGACCGGCGGTTCTACTGGCATTTCGGCTTTGATCCGATCGGCATCGTGCGCGCGGCCATTGAGAACTACCGTGCCGAACGGATCGTGCAGGGCGGCAGCACCATCACCCAGCAGCTTGCCAAGGTGCTGTTCCTGGAGCCGGAGCGCACCTACTGGCGCAAGATCGAGGAGATGTTGCTTGCGCTGTGGCTGGAGTACCGGCTTGAAAAGCGCCAGATTCTCGAACTGTACCTGAATCGCATCTATTTCGGAGCCGGCAATTACGGCGTGGAGGCCGCGACCCAGCATTATTTCGGCAAATCAGTCGACGAATTGGGTCTATACGAGTCCGCCATGCTCGCCGGGCTGATCCGCGCGCCGTCATACTTCTCACCGACCCGTAATCTGCGCCGCGCTCAGCAACGCGGCAAGACGGTGCTCGGGCTGATGCTTGAGACCCGAGCGATCACGCGCGAACAGTATGACGCTGCGTTGCGCGACCCTCCGAGGCTGCGCGCCTTCCTGCCGTCCGAGAGTTACGGCTACGTCATCGACTGGATCGTGAAGCAGGTCGCCGACTTCCGCCAGACATTGCAGGCTGATCTCGTGGTCCAAACCACGATCGACTATCAGTTGCAGGGGGCCGCCCAGAACCTGGTGGCGGAGGCAATGGCTGAGGGGGGAGAGAAATACGACGCCGGCCAGGCCGCCGCCGTAATCCTGGACACCAATGGTGCGGTCAAAGCGCTGGTGGGCGGGCGCAACTACCGCGAAAGCCAATTTAACCGCGCCGTGGATGCAAAGCGCCAACCGGGCTCAACTTTCAAGCCTTTCGTGTTCCTTGCGGGGCTGGAAAATGGCCTGACCCCGGAAAGCCTCGTCCACGATGGGCCTTTGGAGGTGGAAGGCTGGGAACCGAAAAATTACAACGCGCGCTACAGTGGCGATGTCACGCTGCGCAGGGCGTTGGCCCGGTCGATGAATACCGTGGCGGTGCGCGTGTCGGAATGGGCCGGACGCGACCGCGTCATCGAGGTCGCAAGGAGGCTCGGCGTACAGTCGACGCTTGCGCCGGATCCTTCTCTGGCGCTGGGCACCTCCGAGGTATCGCTGCTGGAGATCACGGGCGCTTATGTGCCTTTCAGCAACGGCGGCCTGCGCGCAACGCCTTATGTGATTGAGACGATCATCGACGCGGAGGGCCGCGTATTGCTGGAGCATCGCCCCGGTGAACGCCAGCGCGTCGTCAGCCGCGACCATGTCGCCGCAATGAACGACATGCTCAGCGCCACTATTCAGGCCGGTACAGGCCAGCAGGCCGCGTTGCCGCCGCACCCTGCCGCTGGCAAGACCGGCACTGGCCAAGAATACCGCGACGCCTGGTTCATTGGCTATACCGCGCATCACGTCACCGGCGTCTGGATCGGCAACGACGACTTCAGCCCCATGAAGCGGATCACCGGCGGCTCGCTTCCGGCCACCATCTGGCGTGAGTTGATGGAAGCCGCGCACCGCACGAAGCCCCCGGCGGCACTGCCTGGCGGCGCCTGGGCGCAGGCCCGCATCGAGGAACCGCGCCGCGAGCCGCGCACGTTCTGGGATGCACTGTTTGGCACCTCTCAAAACCGCGCGGACACCTCGCTCGGCGTGCCTCCGCTGCGCGGCTCGGTCGGATCGACGCCACCGCGTGGCGCGAACGGGAGCACGCCTTCACGTGGTGGCCAGCCTGAATGGGCGCGCGACGCGTTTTCGCTCGACTAATCAGCCAAGGCGTTGGGCCTCAAGGAAAGCGAGGACACCCTTCTTGTGGACCGGGTCGCCGACTGCGCGCATGTGGTCCCTGCCTGGAATATCCAGCACCTGCGCGCCAGGTAGCAACGCAGCAAGGGCGCTCGCCGAACCCGCCACCACGTCTTCGGTTCCGACCGCGATCAGGATTGGTGCGCCGGTTCCGGCCAGCGCTTCGCCCGCGATCGGCTCGCGAGAGGAGCGGATGCAGGCCGCGAGCGCATGACGGTCGCTGCCGGTCTGGTCGGCGAACAGGCGAAAGCTGCGCGCGGCGTTGTCCTGGACGTCATCGGGGCTGTCGGCCTCCAGCGCAGCGGCGATCGGCTTCGCGCCGCCCACCCCGCGCACCAGATTGATGCCCATGCCCGACAAGATGAGGCTTTTGACGCGATCCCGGTGATTGATCGTGAGGAAAGCGCCTATCCGCGCGCCCATCGAATAGCCCAGTACATGTGCCTGCGCGATGCCAAGGTGATCGAGCAGCCTTCGCGCATCCTCGGCCATCAGCGGCGCGCCATAAGCGGTTTCGTCGTAGAGCTTTTCGCTCTCGCCGTGGCCGCGATTGTCGATCGCTATGGCCCTGTAACCTCCATCGACGAGCGCCTGCATCCAGCCCGGACCGACCCAATTCACATGGCTGTTCGAGGCAAAACCGTGGATCAGCAGGACTGGTTCGCCCTCCCCCTGATCGCGGAAAGCGATATTGACGCCATCGGAATCGAAGACCTGCATCTGCATCAACTACCGGGTTGCCTGTTGTCCGAACCGCGGCTTTCGCCTATCACCACCGGGGCACCCGCGCAAAGTGCAAATGTGCGGCCGCGCGCGCAGCAAACACCGGAGGCGACGCGTTTTGGAGACGATAATGGCAACACGTACTCCCCGCTTCTGCAATGACATTGGGGTCGAGAAAATTCATATCGGCGTGCGGGAGTTCGAATGCATGGGCGCACGCCCACCGCAGGACCATCCGCACATCTATCTGGACATGGGCGAGCGCCAGCAGATTGTCTGCCCATACTGCTCGACGCTGTATATCTATGATCCCAACCTCGCCGCCGACCAAACCGACCCGCCCTACTGCGCTTATAATGATGACAGTGACGACCGCTGATACCGATGTTGAGCGACGATAACCGGCGTGTTCTGATTGCGGGCGGCGGGATCGGCGGCCTCAGCGCAGCGCTCGCGCTGGCGCAGGCCGGGACGCCGGTGCAGGTACTGGAGCAAGCCGCGGAGTTTTCCGAGGCAGGCGCTGGCATCCAGCTCGGCCCGAACGGTGTGCATGTGCTGCGCGCGCTAGGCGTGGCCGACGCACTTCAGGGCTCGGCGGTGACGCCCGAAGGCGTGCATCTCATCGACGCGCGTGCTGGGCAGTGCCTGACGACCGTTCCACTAGGCGCGATGGCGCAGATGCGCTATGGCGCGCCGTACTGGGTTGTGCATCGCGCGGATTTGCAGCGGGCGCTGCTCGACGCGCTGCAGGCGAACGACAACGTCGTCATCACCCAGCCATTCCGGGTGATGACATGTGCGACGGAAGGCGAACGCGTCCACGTCAAGAGCGAGACCGGCGATACGGCGACCGGCGGCGCGCTGATCGGCGCGGACGGCATCCGCTCGCGGGTGCGCGCGGCCATCGGTGTGAGCGAGACCCCGATCTATTCTGGAAAGAGCGCCTGGCGGCTCACCGTCCCGATGGACGAGGCGGCCGCGCCGATGCGCCAGAAGGGCATCGGGCTGTGGCTGTCGCCGCGCGCGCATATGGTGCACTATCCGGTGCGCGGCGGCGCGGAGGTGAACGTGGTCGTGATCGTCGATGACCGTAACGCGCCCGAGGGATGGAACGTGCCCGGCGCTGCGGATGAATTCTTGCCCCATTTGGCCGGTTGGCCCGAGACGATTACGGCATTCCTGGCAGGCCGCAGCGGCTGGCGGCGCTGGGCGCTTTATGACATGGCGCCGCCGCGAGAATGGTCCTTGGGACGCATCGTGCTGCTTGGCGACGCTGCGCACCCGGTGCTGCCATTCTTAGCGTCTGGCGGGGTACTGGCGATCGAGGACGCCGCTGCGCTGTCGGCCGCGCTCGCCGCGTCGAAAGGCGATGTCGAGGCTGCCTTCGCCGCATATGCGCGCAAACGCCTGCCGCGCGCCTCACGGGTTCGCGCGCGATCCCGGCGCATGGGCCGCGTGTATCACATGGGCGGGATGATGCGCTGGAGCCGAAACCAGGTTCTGACAACGCAACGCCCGCAGGATCTGATGCGCCGGAATGACTGGCTATACCGTTACCGCGCGGACGAGGCCTGAGACGCGCTCGCCCGGAACGGCCTCTCCGGTATCAGGTCAATCGCCTGTGCGAGCACATTGTCGGTTGGCGCAGGCTGCAACAGCGCGTTCGCCGGATAGCCATTTCCGGAAAAGCCCAGCCGCACGAAGCGCACAGGCGCGGCGCCGCCGCCAGTCTTGACGATCAGATCGCGCCAACCGGCATTGCTGCCCGGCCCTATCTTCACTGGTCCGCGCACACGGGTTGTGCGCGATACGGCCTCAAAGCCGGTTTCGCTCTCGCGGAAGACGATGAAGGAGCAGCCAGTGGTGGTGCACCAGTCGGATCCGGAGAACAGCGCCAGCGCTTCGGGCACGCCATCACCGGTAAGATCGACGCCCGCCGTCTGGACCGGGCTTTCCGAGCGCTCCATCTCGATGCGATAGCGCTCGATGGCCCGCTGGAGCTTGGTCTCATCGACCGCGGCCAGCGTGACGCCGGGCTCTGCGCGATCGCTCGAAGGCGGCGCGAGCGTGACAGGGCGGTTCGTGGAAAACTCGCTCGGGCCGCTGGTCGGCTGCGTGGTGCAGCCCAGCGCGAGTGTGGCGGCCGCGATCGCCACAACGACCCCCTTGGCTCGCACCCCATTACGTCGCTCTTCAGCGCCCAAGCATTCTTTGGCGTCCGTGCGTTCTACTGTCCGCAACATGTGCCTCTCAACCGCTTTTGCGCATCATCCACCTGCGCGAATCGCGTTGGTAATCTACCAGTCTAAATTGCGCCGAAATGCGCCACAGTTAAGGCGATCACCTCGTTGGGCGGCAACCAGAGCGCGAGGCGACCTTTCGCTTAACGCCCGAACCAGCCCCGCCAGCGTCCGCGCGTGCGCTGCTCGCTTGCGGCTTCCTCGTCTGGCGGCGATGGCTCTTCTTGCTCATCGTTGATGCCCGACAGGCGTGAGCGCAACGAATCGGTCGACCGCGCTCCAGCGTCAGTTTTATCATAGTTGCCGGCGCGCGAGCCGCGCAGGGGCGGCAGGATCTGCGCTGCGGAAGTGGTATCGCTATCGGGTCGCGGGTTTGCGCCGCCCTGATTGCCGTTCGGCGCATCCGCGCTGGGGTGCTCGCGCTTGCCCGTGCCATTTTCGCCGCGCTTTGCCGGCCCGCGCTTCTCTGCCTCGCGTTTGGCTTTCCGGTCGCGGATGCCGAAGAGACGGCGCACGCGGTGCACCGCCTGTTCGGTCGGGTCGTCGGCCTCGTTTTGCTGCGTGTCACCTGTCGCCGCGCGGCCTGAGGCCGTTGCACGCTCTGCTTGTCGCGGCCCGGCGGAGGTCTCTCGCGCTTCTGGCCTCTGACGGGCCTGTGGCTGCTCCTGCGCCTCAGGCGTCTGCGCCTCCGCTTGCTCTGCTTCGTCCGGATCGGGAGTCACGTCGCGCATCCGCGCCGATGAGCGTCCCCAGCCGCGCGCCCAGGATCGCGCTTGCGCACGCAGGCCGCCGGGGAAATCCGCGCCCGCCTCCTTTGGCGATGGCGGCGGCAGAAATAGCCGGTGCAGCGGCGATGTCAGCAGGTTGGTGGTCTGCGCTGGCTGAGGCGGCGCATCGGCCAGCCGGTCCCGCAGGCGCTCCAGCAGCGCGATCAGCACAGAGAGAAACCGCACCAGCTCCAGCCGCGCGCGCCGGCGCAGCTTCGCGGTGCCGAGCCGAAGCCGCTCCGAACGCTTTTCCAGCTCCAGCCGC
>CAYVFK010000026.1:0-15713 GCA_964450925.1 uncultured Hyphomicrobiaceae bacterium
GCTTGGGCAGCCCCGCCTTCATCGGGAAGTCGGTCTTCGGCAGGAATAGCGTCTCGCGCCAGTCCCGCTCGGCCGGCGCATCGGCGGGGGCCGCGGCCTTGGGCTGTTTGACGTGCTTCATAAATCTGTCGTTCTCTTGCTAACGGCGATCAGGTCTGTCGCGATGCGAGCGCGAGTTTGTGCGCGTTGTATCAGCCGCACACTGAACAATCCAGATGCATCCCGCAGGGTTTTTTCAGCCAGCCACAAGACGTTTCAGCGCGGCGCGCAGCCAGTCTTCGCTTTCACCGTCAAGCGCAAGCCGCACTGGCAGGACACGTGATGCCGCCTTCAGTGCGCCGACTGGTGTGCGGCCCTGGCGCATCCGCACCCAGTCCTTTTGCGTTGTCACCAGCCGCGCCTGCGCTTGTTGCGCGTGGCTTAGCAGCTTGGCGGCATCCTCGGGCGTGTACTCATGATGATCCGAGAAGGCGTAGCGCGCCGTGATCCGCGCGCCGAGCTTCTCCAGCGTCTCGAAGAACTTGGCCGGCCGCCCAATACCCGAATAAGCGATCAGTGGGGCTTCACCAAGCCAGCGCGTGTCGGCGTCCGCAACGAGTCGCCCGCGCAATACCGGAAGGCGCAGCCGCTGCGTCAGCGCCTCGCCCGCCGCTCCCGACCCGATCAGCAGCAGCGCATCGGCGCGACGCGCCTGAAAGCCGAGCGGCGCCCGCAGCGGCCCCGCTGGAAACACCGCACCGGTCCCAACGCCTACCGCCGCATCAACGACGACAAGCGAAAAGTCCTTTAGGAGTTGGGGATTCTGAAAGCCGTCATCCATGATAATCGCGCTCGCGCCCTGAGCCTCGATCATAGCCGCACCGGTCTTGCGATTGCGCGAAATCACGGTTGGCGCATGGCGCGCGAGCAGCAGCGGCTCATCACCGACGCCGCCAGCGTGGTCGCGATCGGGGTTGACCAGATGCGGGCCGGTGCGCGCGCCGCCATAGCCGCGGCTCAGGAACGCCGGATAGATCTCCAAGTCCTGCATGATCTCGGCGACCCGGATCGCTGTCGGTGTCTTGCCAGCGCCGCCCGCAGTGAAGTTGCCCACGCAGACGACAGGGATGTTCGCACGGTATGGGCGGGCGAGCGCGAAGCGCAGCGGCGTAATCGCCCCGTAGACCCAGGATAGCGGCGTAAGCGTAGCTTTTGCAGTGCGATTGCCCAGGGACGCGCGACGGGCAGCGTCCTCCGACCACCAGCCGGGCGCATCACGAGGCATGGCGCGTGTCCGCGCGCGCTTGCGAGCCCGCGGCCTCGCCTGCTGTCAGCCCGGCCGCCGCCGCATTCGCCTCAGCAGGCAAAAGTCGCTGTGACGAACCGACGCTCTCGCCCCGCGCATACGGCGCCAGCGCGTCCAGCGTACGTTCCAGTGCGCCCTGTAGCTCAGCGGCGGCGGCCCGGGCCGAGGCGCGCATGGCCTCAAGCGCCTCGGGGTCGGCCATCAGCTCCGCGACCGTGTTGGCAAGCTCGCGCGCGCTTGATACCTCGCGGCATCCGCCCGCCGTCACAAGCGCTTTGAAGCTCTGGGCGAAATTGGCGTGATGCGGCCCGGTGATGACGCCCGTGTTCAGCTTGACCGCTTCAATCGGGTTCTGCCCGCCATGCGGCACGAGCGAACCGCCGATCAACGCCAGCGGCGAGACGGCATACCAGGTGCCGAGTTCGCCCAGCGTATCGGAGATGAACAGATCGACATCCGCATCAGGCAGAACCGTGCGTGATCGCCGCGCTGCCGATATTCCGCGCGCTTTCGCCATGTCGAGGATCGCGGCCCCACGCTCCGGGTGACGCGGGACGATCACGGTCAGCAGTTCTGGAATGCGCGCGCGCAAGAGTTCGGCGGCCTCGGTGATGATCTCGTCCTCGCCAGGATGTGTGCTTGCGGCCAACAGGACGGGCCGGCCATTCAGTGCCGCGTCCAGTTCTCTGCGCAGTCGCTCATCCACCGGCGGTGCGGGCGCGTCAGCCTTGAGGTTGCCAAGCGTGTGAACGGTATGCGCGCCGACCTTCATGAAGCGGCTCGCCAAAGCCTTATCCTGCGCGAGGATCATGTCGAAACGCGAAAACAGTGGTCGGCTCATGCCCGGCTGCTTGCGCCAGCGCTGAAAGGAGCGGCGCGACATCCGCGCGTTCAACAGGATCATCGGCGCACCGCGCGCATGGGTCTCCATGATCAGGTTCGGCCAAATCTCCGACTCGGTGAAGGCCGCAAGCTCAGGCTGCCAGTAATCGAGGAAGCGGCGTACGAATTTCGGCGAATCGAGCGGCGCGAACTGGTGCACCGCGCCCTCTGGCAAACGGTTGCTGGCGATGCGTGCCGAGGTGACGGTGAACGTGGTCAGCAAGAAGCGAATATCAGGGTAGCGCTGGCGCAGCGCGTGCATCAGCGGGAGGATCGAATTGGTCTCGCCGACGCTTGCGGCATGAAACCACCACAGCCGTCCGGACGGGCGGTTGCGCCCCGGCCTGCCGAAACGCTCGCCCAGCCGCTCGCCGATCTCCTTGCCCCGCGCCACGCGCCGGCGCAGGAGCAGCCCGGCGGCAGGACGCGCCGCCCGAGTCAACAGCCAATACGCCCGCAGCGCCAGCCCCGGCTTTTCGGGGTTTGCCGCGCTGACCGGTTCGGCCAGATGAGCGCTGCCGCCTGCGAGCCGATAGGCCCGGCGCGTCGCAGCGTTGATCCGCCCTTCGAGGTCGCGGCGGATGGCCTCAAGCTGCTCGTCGTCTGCATCAGCCGGGACGCGTAGCGGTTCGCCCATCACCATCGCCAATTTGGAAAATGGCAGATTGAGCGTGAAGCGGCTCCAGCTTCTGAAGGCGATATTTCGCCGGGTGGCGAAGCCCATCGGGATGACCGGACGGCCCGAGGCTCTGGCGAGTGTGACCACGCCTAGCCCGGCTTGGCGCGCAGGGCCGGGCGGCACATCGGCGGTCATCGCGATATTCACGCCCTCGCTCAGGCTGTTCAGCGCAGCGCGAAATGCGGTCGAGCCGCCGCGGTCCTTACGCCGTCCAGCCGCGCCTGCCCCGCGGATCAGCTCAACGCCAAAATGACGGACAGCCTGCGCGATGACCTCGGCATCGCTGTGGCGCGCGATCATCATCTTCGCGGGTTGGTGCGCAGGTTTCATCGTTGCGGACATCAGGAACTGGCCATGCCATGTCGTGAAAATGGCCGGCGCGGTCTCGTCGATCTGCCGCTCCATGTCGCTTGGCACCCGCGTCAATTTCGACGTGTCGCGCACCAGCATGATGTAACGCGCAGCAAGCCAGCCGAAGATTTTCTTCAGAGCAAACGGTGTAGAGCGGCGTTTCGCCATGAAACACTCACGATGGTCGCAGGTTCACCAGCACGCCGGGTCCGCTAGCGTAAATCCGTTTCGGAGATCTTACCGCTTTCCGGGTCAAGCAGACGGTGCATGTGAACAATGAAATAGCGCATATGGGCATCGTCGACCGTCCGCTGGGCGGCATCCTTCCATGCGTCATACGCCTGAGCGTAATTTGGATAGATCCCGATTATATCGAGTTTCGAGATGTCCTTGAACTCAAGACCGTCGAGCGACTTCAACTCACCGCCAAAAACCAGGTGAAGGAGCTGCTTCTGCGGTTGATCTTGCTGCTGCATCGGCATTGCGCATATCGCTCCGCTTTTTCATCGCGCCGGTTATCGGATGGCGGCCAAAAGCTTTTCGTGAAGACGTGGCGGACCGGCGATCGTCCCGTCGAAAACGGGGTTGGGCTTGTTGAAGCTGTACCGCGATCCGTCGCTGGACGTCACCCGACCGCCAGCTTCTTGCACGATCAACGCCCCCGCCGCAACGTCCCATTCGCTCTTTCGGCCCTTGGCGATCAGTCCATCCGCGCGCCCAGCCGCGACCAGGCACATCCGATAGGCGATGGAGTAGACGAAAGTGGCGGTGACCTCTGGCTCCCCAGGTTGATCCCAGCCGGCATGCCTGGCGACGCCTCGCGGGGCGAGAATAACAGTGCCGTGCAGGTCCGCCTTTTCAGAGGCCCGCGCTGGCACGCCGTTCAGCACCGCGCCTCGGCCCGTAGAGGCGGCGAACAATTCGTCCCGCGCCGGATTGTAGACTGCGGCGGCAACAGGCTCGCCATCCTCAATAAGCGCCGCAGAGATAACCCACTGCTCCCGATCCTGAATGAATGCCTTGGTGCCGTCGATGGGGTCCACGATCCAGACACGCTGCGCGTTCAGCCGTTCCGGCGAATCCGTCGTCTCTTCCGACAGCCAGCCATAGCCGGGTCGGGCCCCAAGCAATTCGGCATGGAGTTGCGCATCAATGGCAAGATCGGCATCCGTCACCTCGCTGCCGTCACTCTTGTGGTAGACGGGCGTGTTGCATCGGAAGTAGGCGAGCGCCGTCGCGCCGGCGTTGCGGACAGCCCCGAGCAGCAGATCATGATCTTCGCGCAGGCTCGGCCGGTCAACGTGCCGTTCGTTCGGTGGGCTCATCACTGAATGATCATCCTTCACGCCCAAAAGCCGCGCCTTGTCAAAGGCGCACAGCGGCCTCGGCTACCAGCGCGATGAAAATGATCGCGCCAAAATTCCGGTTCGACCTGAACCGCTTCAGGCAGTTGTCGCCATCGTTCACGTCCAGTGTCGCGACCTGCCAGCCCAACTGCGCCGCGCCCAGAGCCAACCCAATGAGGAACACCGGCCCCGCGCCCGCCAGCAGGCCCGCCGCCGCGATGCCCAAGATCGCCAGCCCGTAGAACAGCACCAACCAAGGCTTGGTCCGTTCGCCAAACTTCAACGCCGTTGATTTCAGGCCGATCAGCGCGTCGTCTTCCTTGTCCTGATGCGCATAGATCGTGTCGTAACCTATGGTCCAGGCCATGCAGGCGGCATAGAGCAGTACAGGCGCAAGGTCGAGCCGCCCGAATACCGCGGCCCAGCCCATCAGCGCGCCCCACGAAAACGCCAGCCCCAGCACAGCCTGCGGCCAGTGCGTGATGCGCTTCATGAACGGGTATATCGCCACGATGCCAAGCGAGGCGACACCCAGGACGATCGCGAAAGGGTTGAACTGAATGAGGACGAGAAAGCCAGTGAAAGATAGCGCAAGCATGAACACCTTGGCCGCCGTCACGCTTACCTGACCGCTCGGCAGCGGACGCGAGCGCGTGCGCGCCACGGCAGCGTCCACATCCTTGTCCACGATATCGTTGTAAACGCAGCCCGCTCCGCGCATGGCGAACGCGCCAACAGCGAACAGCGCCAGATACCAGGGGTTCGGCACGGCATCGCCCGCTGCCACAGCCGCCAGCGCAGTCGACCACCAGCACGGCCACAACAGCAGCCATGTGCCGATGGGGCGGTCCGCGCGGATCATGCGCAGATACGGACGCGCCGGCGCGGGGGCCCAGCTATCGACCCAGTTGTCGCGCGGGGCATCGGCGACGGTTTCAGTGTCCGCTTGCGTCATCAGCCTGGCTCGGTCAGAGGTTGGTATTGCAGCGGATTGTCCGCCGCGTCGTGTTGCGCCAGATACTGGCCTCGCGAACGCGATAGGGCAAGTCCTGCGGCTGCGGCCTATCAACAACGCCGAGAAGGGCGACCGTGAATCAAAGCGAACGCGAAAATCGGACCGCCAAGGCACCGCGTCTGTTCGTCGAGGCGGAGCTTGGGCCGGGGACGGAGGTCGTCTGCGCGCCGGGGCAGGCGAATTATCTACTCAATGTCATGCGGTTGCAGGCGGGCGCGCCTGTGCGGGTGTTCAATGCCCGTAACGGCGAGTGGCTGGCCGAGATCGCGGTTGCAAAGCGTGGAGAGTGCACGCTGGAAGCGCGGGAGCGGCTGCGCGTTCAAGACACGCCGCCGGACATCGAATACCTGTTTGCGCCGCTAAAAAAGGCGCGGCTGGATTACATGGTTCAAAAAGCAACCGAGATGGGCGTCGCGGCGCTGCGCCCGGTGATGACCGCCTACACAGTCGCCGAGCGCGTGAAACTGGAGCGGATGCGCGCCAACGCCATCGAAGCCGCAGAGCAGTGCAACATCTTGTGGGTGCCAGAGATCGCCAAGCCGCAGCCGCTGCGCGGACTGCTCGACGACTGGCCAATGGAGCGCCGGTTAATTTTTTGTGATGAGGCCGCGCCAGTTGCCAGCCCGATCGCCGCGTTGTCGTCCGTTCAGCACGGCCCGCTCGCGGTGCTCGTGGGGCCAGAAGGCGGCTTCAGCGCGGATGAACGTGCGATCCTGCGCAAAGCCGAGTTTACCGTGCCGATCTCGCTCGGCCCCCGGGTGATGCGCGCCGACACCGCCGCGGTCGCCGCGCTCGCGTTGGTGAATGCCGTGCTTGGCGACTGGCGATGACGCAATCCAATCTTGTATATTGCCGCGTTGAGCGCCAGAAGTCTGGGGTGCGCCACGCGCATCACAGTGCCGTCGGCTGGGCCGACGAAGAAGAATAATGGCGGTCCATGCATCGCCAGCAAGCAACCGGGAGAACAGCAC
This sequence comes from uncultured Hyphomicrobiaceae bacterium, assembly GCA_964450925.1. Classification (GTDB taxonomy): domain Bacteria; phylum Pseudomonadota; class Alphaproteobacteria; order Rhizobiales; family Rhodomicrobiaceae; genus Dichotomicrobium. The sequence continues at coordinate 6,530 of CAYVFK010000026.1, forward strand.
CCATGTTGGCTCACGACCAGGACGCCATCGCGCGGCCAATCGAAAGCCGCGACGAGCTGATCGCGTATCTGGAAGCCGGCTGCAAGCCGCGTGCGGACTGGCGGATCGGCACCGAGCACGAGAAAATTGGCTTTCGACGCGACGATCTTCGCCCGGTTCCCTACGAGAATGAGCGCAGTATTCAGGCGCTGCTGCTTGGCGTCGCCGAGCGTTTTGGCTGGGAGCCGGTCATGGAGGCTGGCAATGTTGTCGCGTTGAAAGACCCCAGCTGCGAGCAGGGCGGCAGCATCACGCTTGAGCCGGGCGGCCAGTTCGAGCTGTCTGGCGCGCCGCTTGCGAATATTCATCAGACCTGCCGGGAAGTTTCAACCCATCTCAGACAGGTGCGAGAGGTCGCCGATGCGCTGGATATCGGCTTTATCGCGATCGGCTTCTCGCCGAAATGGACGCTGGCTGAAACGCCGGTCATGCCGAAGCTGCGCTATCAAATCATGCGGCGCTACATGCCGATCGTGGGGCGGCTGGGGCGCGACATGATGTTTCGCTCCGCCACCGTGCAGGTCAATCTGGACTTCTCCAGCGAGGCCGACATGGTGAAGAAGCTGCGCGTCGGTCTGGCGCTGCAGCCGCTGGCCACGGCGATGTTCGCCAATTCGCCGTTCACCGAGGGCAAGCCCAACGGCTTCCTGTCCTATCGCAGCGAGCTGTGGCGCCACACCGATCCCGACCGCACCGGGATGCTGCCCTTCGCCTTTAACGAGGGCATGGGCTTCGAGCGGTATGTGGACTACGCGCTTGACGTGCCGATGTATTTCATCAAGCGCGGTGGCGAGCAGCTCGATGTCGCCGGGGAGTCGTTCCGCGCATTCATGGACGGTCGCCTGCCCGCGCTGCCCGGCGAGCGCCCGACAATGGCGGACTGGTCGGACCATCTTACAACGTTGTTCCCCGAGGTTCGCCTAAAGCATTTTCTGGAGATGCGCGGAGCCGATAGCGGACCACAGCCGCGACTGTGCGCGCTGCCCGCGCTCTGGGTGGGCCTTATGTACGACCAGACCAGTCTCGACGCCGCCTGGGACCTGGCGAAAACATGGACGCACGAGCAACGCGAAGAGCTGCGCGCCGAGGTTCCGCGCCACGGGCTGGACGCCCGGCTGGGCCGTCACACGCTCGGTACGCTGTCGCGCGAGATGCTGGCGATCGCCCGCCACGGCCTGCAAGCGCGCGGATTCCACGATGACAATGGCGACGACGAGGCCAGCTACCTGGAGCCGCTGGAGACCATCATTGCGGAGAACCGCACGCCCGCACAGTGGCTGCTGGAAAAATATCACGGCGAATGGAACGGCAATATCGATCACCTGTTTGCGGAGATCGCCTATTAACCGCCGCGCCGATCACGCCGCGTGTTGCGAGTCGCTCTGTGCCAGCAGCTTGTCGATCAGGTCGCCCGGCTCGCTGGTGCGCTGCAAGCTGACCTCGCCCACCGCAACCTTGTCCCCGCTTTCCGCAGGCTCCTCGCGAGCGGTGCCAAGACGCGCGCGCAACAGCTCCGCCAGCGTCACGAACGGATTGCGTTCAGCTTGGCGCGCCAGTTCGGGATCGTCCAGCTTCTTGACGATCTCGCAGAACGGTGCACGCAGACGATGCTCCATCGCGCCCATCACCATGATCGCCGCGTAAGGCAACAGCGCCTCAACGGTCGTGCGCTCAAGCTCGAATTCCTCCTGCTGGGTCTGGATGATGTGCTCCAGCGTCTCCCGGTCCCCAATCAGGAAATCGAGGATGCGCTGCCCCTCAGTTGCTGACCGTGGATGACCGAAGATCTGCGTCGTCGTAAGGAACCTGTCATAACGGCGCGCGGAGAACAGATCCAGCAGATCGATCACGCCCTGGCGGTCGCTGGTTCGCCGACCGAGCGCATCAACGAGCGGTTGCGCCAGGCATTCCACGCATTTCGCCGTGGTCTCTTCTGACAGTCCGACCAGCGCCCCGAGATTGGCGAACACGCGGCCTTTTTGAGCGCTCGCGATAATCCGAAACAGTTTCATGGGTTTGCTTCCCGTCATGTCGAAATGGTTCTAGTGCCCGCGCTCGTTCGGCGCGGCGTTCAGTAACGCGCACTCAGGACCAACCGCATCGACGCAGGGAACATCAGCAGATGCGAATCACTCTTTGACGTATGATGGTAATCGTTCGCGGCCAGGTTGTGATCAAATCGGCCAGATCATGAACAGAGAATATGGGAAAGTCTTGCCGCATGTTGCGTAGAGGCAACAGTTGTCTGGGCTATTCCGCCGGCGCGGCCTTTGGCGCGGGCATACCGGGCGCGGCGCGCTCAAGACTGCAGAGGTAGAGATACCCGGCCGTCGCCGCGATGATCCCGAAGGTCATCCCGCCCAGCACCTGCCCGCCCAGCACGCCGTAGGGTCCGAAATACTGGCTGGCGATCGAGACCGGCAGCATGGTCCCAAGCGTCGCGCGGCCCCAGTTCAACAGCGTCGCGTATTGCGGCCGGCCGAGATTGTTGAAGGCTGCATTCGACATGAACAACAGGCCGAGCACGCCAAAGCCGGGGCTGAGCCACACGCAGAAAAACGCGATCACCTCGGCGGCGTCGCCGCGCGCATTAAAGGCATGCGCGATTGATTCATGGAATGTCGCCAGGATGCCCCAAACGACGAGCGCATAGACCAGCACGACGGTCACGCCGTTCGCAAACGCATGCCGCAGGCGGGTGAACTCGCGTGCCCCGAGATTCTGGCCGAGCACAGGCCCGATTGCGCCGGAGAGCGCGAATATGCCAGCGAACGAGACCGGGATGAGCCGGCTCAGCACCGCCCAGCCCGCCACGGCGCTCACGCCGAAAGGTGCCATCGACGAGGTGACATAGGCATTCGCGATCGGCGTGGCGAGATTAGTCAGCGCAACCGGCGCGGCCACAGCCGCGATCGCCAGAGCATCGCGCCAGAATTGCTTCGGGTGAGGCGTGGCAAGCAGGCCGTGCACCCAGACAATGCCGTAGAGCCCGACGCCCGCCATGGTGCCGCGCGCCAGCGCCGAAGCGACGGCCGCGCCGTCCACGCCCATCCCCAGCACGAAAATGAACAACGGGTCGAGCAAGCCGTTGATGATCGCGCCCGATAGGGTGACGTACATTGCGCGCTTGGCATCGCCCACCGAGCGCAACAGCGCCGCGCAACTCATACCCACAACCAGGAGCGGCGTCGCAACCAGCACGATGCGAAGATAAGAACATGCAAGCTGAAAGGCGCGTCCCTCGGCCCCCAACAATCCGAGCAACACCGGAACGCAGAGCCATAGCACCAGGGAGAGCACCGACGCGGCGCAAACCGCGAATATCAGCGCGTTGACCGCGCGCCGGCGCGCCCGCGGCTTCTTTCCCGCGCCAAGGGCCGGCGATACCAGCGCCGTTGCCGCGATGGACAGCGCCACGCCAAGCGCCACGGTGAAAAACAAAACCGACCCAGCATAACCGATTGCCGCGGCCACTTCGATCTCGCCAAGCAGGCCGAGGAAGTAAAGGTCGGCGAAGTCGACAAGAAATACCGCCATCAGCCCGATCCCCGATGAGCCGCTCATCACGAGGATGTGGCGCATGGTCGAGCCGCGCGTGAACTTGCCGCGTTCAGGCTGCGGCGGCCCGGATGCGGGCGTCGGCGTGCGGGTTGGCTCGAAGGGACTGTCGTTCGCCATCAGGCAGCAAACCTTGCGAAAGGTGGTACAGGAGGAGCGGCGTCTCGCTTAGATGTACGTGAGAGCACCCGGCATGTCTCACAAGGCAGGGGTTTGGATTGGCGAAGGTCTGCATTGGCGGCGCAAACAAAAACGCCGGAGCGCGAGGCCCCGGCGTGGCGCCACAAACCGCTTAGGCTTTACGGGCAGTTCACACGAACCCGCACGAAATACGAATTGTTTCGCTCATTGCTTTCCTTAATCCGGTCTTCGGGGTCGGCAATCGCGATAAAGCGGCGCACGCCGGTCACGCCATCCTTGTTGCGAAATGCGCCGACGCGCACCCGCGCGGTTGCTGTCTCGCCCGGTGCGAGCGATTCGAGCGGGCGGAAGTCCTTGTCGAAAAAGCTGCGGTCGTCGGCGTCGAACACCTCGAACAGCGGCGCATTCAGAACCAGCGGCGCGCGAACATCCGAGATGTTCTTGATAATGAGATCACCCACGACGATCGGCTCGAACGGATTGCATTTCCCCGTCGCCTCCAACTCAACCGAGCGGATCACCAGATCGGGCAGTTCGTCACTGGCCTTGCTCTGGCTTGGCTGCAGAACGGCGATCGCGGCTAACATGAGAGCAGGCGGGATACCCCAGCGCATAAATGAACTCCTTCTTGAAAATTTTCCTCTACGCGGCGTGATTATCTAGAGGTTTCTGATCGGCCATGCCAAAAGGTTTTCCCTTGCGCTCGCGTACAAGTGACTACGCCTCAGAAGCCGCGGGGATCGCCAGATGTGAAATTGCTTGCTCATGCTTGCATGGCAGGCCCGATGTGAGTATTCCAACATGTGTCAGCCGCATTAGCTCAGTTGGTAGAGCACATCATTCGTAATGATGGGGTCGCTGGTTCGAGTCCGGCATGCGGCACCAACAGCCCTCGAAAATGGGTGCTCGCTGGCGCTGTTGCCCGTACCATGTTGCTGGGCACGCTGACTTGAGCGTGGGCCGCGGGGGATGGCTTGCGTCCCGTTGCTGCTCGGCCCCTATCGGCCGGTGAGCCTCTCTTGGCCGCAGGGCTTCTCTTGGCCGCAGGGCATCTGCAGGAGGCAAGCGTCACCACCCCTCGCACCGGTCAGCCGCCACCGCGCCTGCGCCATCGTGACGTGCTGGCGATCGCGCTGCCGATGATCTTCTCCAACGTCACGACGCCCTTGATTGGCGCGGTGGACACCGCCGTCATCGGCCAGCTGGGATCAGCGGCGCTCATCGGCGCTGTCGCCATCGGCGCGACGGTCTTCACCTTCTTCTACTGGGCGTTCGGCTTCTTGCGCATGGGGACAACCGGCCTGACCGCACAGGCAAGCGGCGCAGAGCGCAACCGCGAGGTACTGGCAACGCTCTACCGTGCGCTGCTGGTGGCCGGCGGCGCGGGCGTCGCGATCATCTTGCTGCAATGGCCGATCGCGGAAGCTTCGTTCGCACTGATGGGCGCCTCGCCCGACGTCGATGAAGCCGCGCGCACCTATTTCGCCATTCGGATTTGGAGCGCACCGGCGGCGCTCGCGAATTACGCGCTGGTCGGCTGGTTCATCGGGCTGGGCCGCGCGGGCATGGCGTTCCGACTGCAGCTCCTGCTTAATCTCACGAACATCGCCCTCGATTCGCTATTTGTGCTCGGCTTCGGCTGGGGCGTGGCAGGCGTGGCGGCGGGTACGCTCATCGCGGAGACTGGCGCGGCGCTTGTCGGGCTGGCGGTTGCCCTACGCTCGGCAAGCGGCCTGCGCATCCGGCTCTGGCGTGTTTTTAACGCGGGCAAGCTCAGGCGCATGATCGCGGTGAACGGCGACATCATGATCCGCACGCTCAGTCTGCTGTTCGCGTTCTCCTTCTTCACGGCGCAAGGGGCGCGCGCGGGTGACCTCATCCTTGCGGCCAATGCGATACTGATGCATTTCCTGTCGGTCTCGGCCTATTTCCTCGACGGCATCGCCTATGCCACTGAGGCGCTCATCGGCAAGGCGATCGGCGCACGCGATCATGCGCGCTTCGCCGACGCGGTCCGGCTCTCGTCGCTGTGGGCGGCCGGGCTGAGCATCTGCGTGGGCGCTGCGGTCTGGCTGGGCGGCGGCGTGGTCATCGACGCAATGACCATCAGCGAGCCTGTCCGGGCGCTGGCACGCGAATACTTGATCTGGGCAGGGCTCGCACCCGTGCTCGGTGTCGCCTGTTTTCAACTCGATGGAATTTTCATCGGCGCGACCCGCACCCGCGACATGCGCAACATGATGCTCGTGAGCCTCGTCATCTATCTGCTGGCTTGGGCGGCGTTGACACCGGCTTTCGGCAATGAGGGGCTGTGGGCGGCGCTGATGATCCTGTTTGTGGCCCGCGCCATCACGCTAGCGCTCCGAATGCCTTCGCTAAAACGTGACGTATTTGCTGGCGTCTTATCTGATGCGGCTACGCCGCGGGCCTGAAGGCGTCCGGGATATGCTGCGGCGCGGCCTGCGGACAGATCAGCACCGCATCGAACGTGATATCCCGCTGCGCGTATTCAGGGTGTTCCTGAAGCCAGATTTCTGCTGCCTCGGTCATGCGCATTTGCTGCCGCGTTGTGATGGACTCGCCCGCTGCGGCCCGTGAGGCGCGGCGCTTTACTTCCACAAAGGCGAGGCTGCAGCTATCCGCAATCACCAGATCGAGTTCTCCGGCCGCGGTGCGGTAACGCCGATCCAACACCCTGTATCCCTTGCTTTGCAGGGTTTGCGCCGCGATCGCCTCGGCGTCCATGCCCTTGGCATATGACGAACGGGCCTTGCGGAAAGCCTGGGCAGGCTGCATGCAGGTACCGCGACTGCCCCGGTTTCGGACCATTGTTTCGCATTCTTTCACATCAACCATTGAGCGGTTCTCCCACACGCGCGGCTGCAGCACTGCCTCAAGGCTGGCGAGCGCGGCCCCTCCGGCCTCATACAGGCGACTTGCAGATCACAGCGATCTGGCTACTCCCCCAAGCTGCCCAAACGCCCGGCACGGCCATCGCCTTCAGGGATCCTGATGATCCTTACGTTTCGCCACCATTAACTCATACACACGCTTGCGTTGAACTTTTAGCACATCAGCAACCTCGCGAACAGCATCTCGAGAGGACATCCACTGCATTGCCAGCTCAACCTGTTGCAAAATCAACTCATCGCTCACCTGCGTCCGCGCCGCAGGCGGCGCGACAAGCATGACCACCTCCCCCTTGAGCGTGACCCCCCCAAGCTGCGCGAGAAGCATCTCGGGCAGCCCCCGATAATGTGTCTCGAACCGTTTGGTCATTTCACGGGCGATGACCACGGTCCGCTCGCCCAGCAAATCGGAGATATCACGCAGAACCGCCATCAAACGCGCAGGGCTCTCGTAGAATACAAGCGATGCGTCGATGTCCGCGAGGTCGCTCAGCCGCTGGCGTCGCGCCGCCGCCTTCGATGGCAGAAACCCCGCGAACAAGAAGCTGTCGGTCGGCAGACCGCTTACGCTGAGTGCAGCCACCGCCGCGACAGGACCCGGCAGAGCAAAAACCGGCAAACCCGCCTCAACCGCTTCGCGCACGAGCTTGAAGCCCGGATCGGAAATCAGCGGCGTACCCGCATCTGAGATCAGCGCCACGGACTCGCCAGCACGCAGCCAATCGAGCACCCGCGGTCGCACCCGCTCAGCGCTATGGTCTTCATAAACCTGCAGCTCACGTCGAATGCCATAGTGCGAGAGCAATCTGCGCGCGCGCCGCGTGTCCTCGCATAGCAGACGGTCAGCGCAAGACACTGCCGCCAGTGCTCTAAGGCTGATATCGCCGAGATTGCCGATCGGCGTGGCGACGATGTGCAGGCCCGGCGATAATCCTTGTTGTAACAGCGCGTCCAGTTGGCTCGCAGCGCTGGTGACGATCCGCGCGTGACGGTCTGCACTGTCCTGATCAGGGTTCATGGGTTTCACGTACCACGTCCAGATGATGCGAGGGAACACCGGCCGGGGACAGATAGCCAGGCAAGCCAACGCAAGCCGCGCCGCCACAAAGGAGCCATAGCTATTTGATGAACATTGAAGTGATTCGGGATTGCACCGCACCGCGACCAATGCATTGCCGGATCAGTCAAGCCCCAACGTCTCATCCGCAAGGGACTGCATGTCAGCCATAGGCCATCCGAGCGCTAGCCCGTCGCCACGTTCAGCGGTCAGCAAGTCAGCTTTAGTCAGACCGCTTCGGCTGTGGCTGATGCTGATGTTGATTGGCATCGGCTTGGGCATTAGCGGCTGTACGGTGGGCGGGCCAGACATGGCGCCGGAAAGCCAGGTCGCCGGTACAGCCGGCGCAGGGCGTGACGCGGCCCGAACACGCCCTTCGATCAAGGTGGCGGTCCTGTTGCCGCTATCGGCGCAAGGTAACACGCAGAATGTCGCAGAAGCGATGAAGCGGGCCGGCGAGCTGGCGCTTTTCGACTTCAAGAACCCTGAACTCCAGTTGATGACCAAGGATACGCGGGGCACCCCCGACGGCGCGAAGGCCGCAGCACAGCAGGCCGTTCAGGAGGGTGCAGAACTGATCATCGGACCGCTGTTCGCAGAGGCGGTTCAGGGCGCTGCGCCTGTCGCTCGCGAGGCCGGGGTGCCGGTGATCGCGTTCTCCAGCAATCGCAAGGTTGCCGGCAATGGGGTCTATCTGCTCAGTTTCCTTGCAGGCAGTGAAGTGCGCCGGGTGGTGTCCTATGCGACAACGCAAGGCAAGCGGCGTTTTGCGGCGCTGATCCCGGAGAATGCGTTTGGCCAGCTTATGCGCGAAGCGTTCGAGACAGCCGTTAGCGCGACGGGCGGGCAGATCGTCGCGCTGCAGACCTACAAGCCCGATGCCAACAGCATGCTCAAGCCGGTCGAACAGATCGCCGCGCTGGCCAAGAAGGGCAGCGAGCAGCCGCCCCAGTTCGATGCGTTGTTCATGCCCGGCAGCTCGGACACGCTGCCTGCGCTCGGGCCGCTACTACCCTATTTCGAAATGGACACCGAGGCGATCCAGATCCTCGGCTCCAACGGCTGGGACTACACAGGCGTCGGACGCGAGACACCGCTGCGCAGCGCATGGTTCCCAGCTGCAGACCCAAGCGGCTGGCAGGACTTCACCAAGCGTTACGTGGACACCTACGGCGATCCGCCACCGCGCCTGGCGAGCCTCGCGTATGACGCGGTGAGCCTTGCGGCAACGCTGTCCGACGGCTCAAGGGGTAATCGCTACACCGCCGACCGGCTGACGCGCGACAGCGGCTTTTCCGGCGTGGACGGCCTGTTCCGCCTGCGCGATAATGGGCTTTCGCAACGCGGACTGGCGATACTTGAGGTACAGCGGTTCGGCGCGAAGGTGGTGGACCCCGCTCCGCGGACCTTTGCGGGCGCGCAGTTCTAGGCAGGTGCTACTCTAGACGGTTGCTGCGACCGGAGCTCCTGGCACATAAAG
>CAYVFK010000027.1:0-3119 GCA_964450925.1 uncultured Hyphomicrobiaceae bacterium
GGGCCGGTTTCGCCGATCTGCGGGATGTGCACGAAGCCAACGCGGGTCGGTTCGTCCTGCGCCCAATGTAGCGCTGCAAAGAGGAGGGCGTTGCATAGATAGCGGCCTGGATCATCTGATAGCACCACAGGAATGTTCGCCGCCGCAAGGGCCGAGGCTATCGGCGCCAGCGGCAGGGTCGCATCGAGCGTCTCGGCACACTCGCGCACCAGGCGTTTATCTGCCGAAGTCTCGCCATGCGCATCGGCATGCGGCCCGCGCGCGTTGAAGGCGCGTTGCTCCAGAGCGAAGCCGGTTGCCTGATGGGACACGCCGAATAGGATCAGGTGGCGCGGCCGCGATGCCTCCAGTAAAGGCGCCAGAGCGGCCCACGCGCCATGCCAGCTGACTGGCAGAACCGCCGCGGCCAGCGGGCGCTGGTGGGTGCGCGCCAGCGTTTGCACCAGCCAGCCGGACGGATTCCACGCCACGCCCGGAAACGGTCCGAAGCCGGTGATCACGACCTCCGCCGCGCTCATGGCTCGCCCTCCGCCGCGCCGGGTTCAAGCGCGCTCAGGCCAAGCGCCGCCGCGATCTCCTCCGCTGCAAGGCTCGGCACCAGTTCGCCTGCGCGCACGCGCGCCTCCATCGCCTTGAGTTTCTCGGCTACCGATGGATCATCGCTCAGCGCTGCGCGCAGCCTTGCCTCGATCAGATCATGCATCCAGGATACCGCCTGCTCGCGGCGCTTCGCGTGCCATTCGCCGCTGTGTTTCATGATATCATGATAGCGCTCGATGTGCTGCCACAACTGGTCTAGCCCGATGTTTTGTAGCCCCGAGACGGTGATGACCGGCGCGCGCCAGTTGGCGCTGGGCGGCGTCAGGATCTGCAACGCGTTTCGGTAGTCGTTCGCGGTGCGTTGCGCCCGGTCGATGTTGTCGCCGTCGGCCTTGTTGACCGCGATCATGTCGGCCAGCTCCAGCACGCCTTTCTTCAACCCCTGCAAGTCGTCGCCCGCGCCGGGCAGCAGCAGCACGAGAAAGAAATCGACCATGTTCGCCACGGCCATCTCGGACTGACCCACACCGACCGTTTCGACGATGACGACATCGAATCCCGCCGCCTCGCATAGCAGCATGGTCTCGCGTGTCGTCCGCGTCACGCCGCCCAGCGTCCCGGCTGAGGGCGACGGACGGATGAAGGCGCGGTCATCGGCCGCGAGTTTGGCCATGCGGGTCTTGTCGCCGAGGATTGAGCCGCCTGTACGCTGAGACGTTGGGTCGACGGCAAGGACTCCGACCTTGTGGCCATGCGCGGTCAAATTTGCGCCGAGCTGATCGATGGTGGTGGACTTGCCTGCGCCAGGTGAGCCGGTGATGCCGATGCGGTAAGCCCTGCCAGTGTCGGGAAATAGCTCCTGCAATAGTCTGGCGGCCAGTGGGCGGTCGCGCTTGTGGCGGCTTTCGATGAGGGTGATGGCGCGCGCAAGCATGGCACGGTCGCCCGCACGCACGCCGCTCGCGTAACTGTCAAGCTGGGGCCGCTGCCGCGGCACAGCGTTTGTCTCATCTCCACCCATGATTTCCGGATACGCGAAAATCGTCTGGCGTGGCAAGGACGCCGGCGGTGCATCGGCCCGTCAGGCCGATGTCAAAAGTGCGTGTCGCCATAAATTTGTTTGGTACCGCCACGAAACCGGCCATGTGTCGCCGAATTGGTCAGCAAAACACGCATCAGTTGCAGTGAGTGAGTGATTCGCAATGCTAGCAGTGGGATAAGATGGGAGAAAATGGACACGCAACCGTCTGATCAGAAACGACATATACGCCAAGCGCTCGCTGATCTCGTGTTCGGCCTTGCCTTGTTCGCGATCTTCGTTCTCTTGGGCGTTTTCGGCATCAAGCAAGCGTCGTCCGAGGTTACGCCACCTGTCAAACCGGCACAGGCGGCGCAGTTGCCAAATGACAACCCTACCGGTGGACTTCGCGACATCCTGCTTCCGCTTGGGGGGAAGTCGTGATACCACTTCACACGTTCTTGCAGTCTGACCAGTTGGTGACCGGCGCTTGCAAATGCGCTGGTTTCATTGACGGCAGTCTCAAGAACCAGACCCCTGGCGGACTGGTATGGCGTACGCCAGGCGGTTCTGGTTTCACGATGGTTGCTGCCAGACAAGCGACATCGCTTCCTGGTGTCTCCGCCGTCTTTCACGAAATGGTCAGATCGCCGCGGTATACAGGCTGATGGTTTGTGGCGCGGGCATGGTTGGGTTATCCTGTTGTGACCGCTGCCGGATCAGGAGACCGACGATATGACGGATCAAAGCCGCAGACACGCAATAGATGCGCTGAAGACTGGCTGGCCAAGCGCACGCAAGATACTGCTTGCTGCGGTAATCGGTTTTGGTGGATGGCAAGCGGCGCAAGCTGATTGGTCAGGTCTCGGCCGCGCACTCGATCAAGTCTTCTGGAATCAGGCGCTCAAAGATCGGGCCACCGTGGCAACCCTTGAGGATGCCGCGCCAATCTGGCGGGAGCGCACTGGCGCCAGCGGCGACCGGATCGTCGAGCGCGTTGACAATGGCCATTTGGGCCAGTCAATGCTGGCGGTGCTCGATGGCATTAGTGGAAAAGCGATACCTGCTCCTGTGTTGGCCGAGCAGGCCGCCGCACAAATGCGTGATGCAGAGCTGCCTGTGAAACCTGCAAGCTTCGATGGCCTGTCGGCGGGCGACCGGTTGACGATCACCACCACCGGCGGTGACGTCTTCAGCTTTGAGGTGATCACGCATGATGAGGTTGCAGCGAATCGCAACGTCGGGATTCGCGTGGCGGTTCCTAACGATAGTGCTGGCATGGTGCTATACGCTGTAAGACCAGTCGAGCCCGAAACCCTGACCCCACGCAATCCTCAGCACGACCTCTAGAGATGGCCTGCCGACCAAAAGCGTTCGTCTCGAGTTCAACACAAGACGTTAGCGCGAGACAATCAAGCCGCCGTAAACAATAAATCGAAGCCTGTTCAACGCACCGAGATCGGTTGGGCGGCTGCGACCTGAAATACTTACTTCGGCGCGCGCTTCGCCAGTATGCGCTGCAGCGTGCGGCGATGCATGTTCAACTTGCGGGCAGTCTCCG
>CAYVFK010000027.1:3219-10062 GCA_964450925.1 uncultured Hyphomicrobiaceae bacterium
GCCAGTATGCGCTGCAGCGTGCGGCGATGCATGTTCAACTTGCGGGCAGTCTCCGACACGTTTCGATCGCAAAGCTCGTAAATCCGCTGGATGTGCTCCCAGCGGACGCGATCTGCCGACATGGGATTCTCTGGCGGCGGCGCGTGCGTCTCTTCGGTCGCCATCAGCGCGGTGTATACGTCATCCGCATCTGCGGGCTTGGCCAGGTAATCGACAGCACCCATTTTCACGGCCGCGACAGCTGTCGTGATGTTACCGTAGCCGGTGAGCACGACCACGCGGCTGTCGGGCCGCAACTCATGCAGCATCTGCACCACATCCAAACCGTTGCCATCGTCTAACCGCATATCGATCACGGCGTAAGCTGGCGGGGTGGCGCGGATCTCCTGAATTCCCTCAGCAACACTTTCAGCGCTGCGAACCTCAAATCCACGCGATTCCATCGCGCGCACGAGGCGGGTGAGGAACGGCTTATCATCATCCACCACAAGCAAGGTGTTCTTGACCTGAACCTCGACCTTGTTTTCCGGTTCCATGAGCATCATCTCGCGTATTCCTTTCGTTTTCCTGCTTATACGCCAATTGGGGTACCAATGGATTACTTTTGTGCATTGGTGACACCCTGCACGATTGCAAGCGCCCGGCAGATCGGCGTAGCCAGAAGTGTTTCAAGCGATCTTGGCGAGATCCTTGGCGCGATAGAATGCCTCCCGCGGCCAGGAGATTTCCACGACCGCGCCGCTGCGCGGCGGCCGCGCATTCCTTAGCGAGATACGCGCGCCGGAGCGCTCCAAAAGCGTCTTGGCGATGAAAAAGCCAAGGCCGAGCCCGGTTTCGGGGACCCCCCCGCGCCGATGGGCTTGTGGCCGCGTCGTCACGTATGGTTCACCCAGCCGCCCCATGATGCCAGGCTGAAAGCCGGGGCCATCGTCCCGGATCGTCAGATGCACGTTGCGCCGGTCCCAAACGGCGGTGATCTCCAGCCTGGTCTGCGCGAAATCCACGGCGTTTTCGACAAGGTTTCCCAGACTGTAGATGATGCCCGGGTTGCGCCGCATGACAGGTTCGCCGCCGGCCTTGTCATCCCCTTCGGCGGGGCGGACATTCACCTCGATCTGGATGCCGGCCTGGCGGTATGGGTCGATGACCTCTTCAATCATCTGCCCGATCGGCATTCGCTCGAACACCTCGTCCTGTTCCTGCGTGCGCCCGGCCAACCGGCCAAGAATGTCACGGCACCGCTCGGCCTGGCTGCGCAGCAGCGCAACGTCTTCGTAATAGACCGAGTCTTCCGGCACGGAGCGCAACAGCTCTTTTGAGACCAGCGTGATCGTTCCAAGCGGCGTGCCAAGTTCATGCGCGGCGGCCGCAGCCAGACCATCGAGCGCGGATAGCCGCTGCTCGCGGGCCAGCACCATCTCCGCGGCCGAGAGGGCTTCCGACATCTGCCGGCGCTCTTGCCCCACGCGCCACGAATAGACCGCGGAGAAAACGATGCAGCTCGTGAGCGCGGTCCACATGCCATAGATGTAAATCGGAGGAAGAACCGGCGCTGGCTGGCCCGCCCAGGGCAGAGGAAAATGGAACCAGATCAGAACCGTGGCGCAGAGGATCGCAAAGCCCGACAGCAGCATCGTCTTGGACAGCGGCAGCGACGACGCGGATACTGCGACCGGCACGACGATGAGCAGCGCAAACGGGTTTTTCAGCCCGCCAGTCAGGAACAGCAGCACCCCGAGCTGTAGAATGTCAAAGCCCATCAGCCACATCGCAGGGCCTTCACTCAAGCGCTTGCTGGCCGGGTGCTGGGTGAGAAACAAATTGAGGACTGCGGAGACGGCAATGACAATCAGGCAGGCGATGATCGGGAAGCGGAATTCGAGGACCTGATCGACGAAAAAAACCGTGATCAACTGCCCGGCTACGGCGACCCAGCGCAGGCGCACTGTTGTCTGCAGCCGCAGGCCGCTGCTTTCATGGGCTGGGTTCACAGGACCGGTCAACGGCAGTTCATCCTTGAATTGCATCGCTGCCTAACTTCGCGGGAACAAACGGGCATCCTCCGGCGTCGGATCATCTGGCAGGGCCAAGGCAGCGCGGCATTCGGCGGCTTCATTGATGAGATGCTCCAGCAGATCCGCAAACAGCATCGGCTGCTCGCTCGCTTCCCACAAGAAATAGCCGAACGAGCCGGGGCAGGGGTTAACCTCGTTCAGCCAGAATTCGCCGGTCGCCTCATTGCCAATGAAATCGAACCGCGGCGCGCCGGTGCCGTGAAAATGCTTATAAGCCGCACAGGCCCAGCCGCGCAGCCGCGCTGCAACATCGGCCGGCAATTCCGGGTTCAACTCGCGCGTCAGCGACAACATGCCCTCGCTTGCGCGCCCCGCCCCGGGCGACTTGCTGCCGCCTTTATCGTTTCCGCCGGAGAGATATTTCTGCTTGAAATCGAGCAGCTCTTCCGCACGCTTCGGCTTCTCGATGGCCGAGGTCCGGAGCTCACGGCCAATCTGTGCGACCGCAAGGTTGTATTCGACCATATTCTCCACGAAGGGTTCCAAAATCGCCGCGCTGTCGTACTTGAACAGGCCGGGCAGGACGGCAGCCAATTCGGCAAGATCATTCACACGCGCGACACCGATGCTGCTGCCCAGATGCGAGGGCTTGATAATGCATGGGAACGCGAAGTCGCCAATCTGTGCCTTCAGTTCAGCTTCGCTCAGCAGCAACCCTTGCGCCGGCCGTCTGATCTCGCGGAAGGGGAGCACGGCAATATCCGTATCTGCCAGTAGGCGTTTTGTCGCCACCTTGTCCATCGTGATGGTCGAGGCGAAGGCGCGCATACCTGTGTAAGCAATGTCCGCCATCTCCAGCGCGCCCTGCAAGCGGCCGTCCTCACCGTAAAGCCCGTGAAAAGCGAGCAGCGCAGTGTCGAATTCAATGGTTTTAGAGCGCTGGAACAGCGAGCCGCCTGTTGTCATCAGCCGTCCGCGGTCGCCTGGCGTCAGGTCAAGATGCACTTCGCTGAGGTTTTGGCGCGCGGTTGGACCAGGTATGTAGGTGGCGCGGCTGAGCAAATCATCGCCGGTCAGCAGCTCGCCGCGCGCGCTGATGTAAACCGGAATGACCTCGTAAAGCTCGGGGTCAAGGGCATCGGCGGCCTGCAGGCCCGTGACGATACTCACGTCATGCTCGGGCGAGCGCCCCCCAAAAAACACCGCGATAACTTGCTTTTCCGTTGTCATTTCCGCTACGCCCAATTGCTCTGATGAGGATGTGCGCCGATCTTAGAAGGTTCAACCAGAGTTGCCAGTGCCTGCCTCGACATCGCTGCCGCCGGTACCGCGCGTGTGTTGCAAAGTTGATGCGGGTGGCTACGGCGGCGTGGCGGTCGATGAAGCGCATCCGCTGTTTGTCGAGCCGCTGGTCAACCTCAGCGCATACGGCTTCGCCGGCGCGAACTACTATGCCCGCACGGACGGCGCAAATGCCCCTTATCACCGTCCAATCGCGGGACATATCGACAGCCTGTGGGCGCGCAGATCGGTTGCAGAAAAACTGGAGCGGGTCAATCGCCGATTGCAGGACTGGGGCTTTCATTTGTTTATCTGGGACGCGTACCGGCCACCAGCTTGTCAACAAGGCTTGTGGGACTTCTGGTGGGAGCGGGCGCGGTATGAACAGCCAGATGCGGATGATGCTGCGATCCGCGCCCGCGTCTTGAAATTCGTCTCCGATCCGACGCGCTTTGACCAGCATGACCCCACGACGATCCCAACACACGCAACCGGTGCGGCTATCGATCTGACGCTTCAGCATCGCGAGAGAGGCGCGCTGGCCGACATGGGTGCTGGTTTCGACGAGATGAGCGAACGCGCGGCCAGCGATTATTTCGAGCGCGCGCTGGAGCGCGGCGAAGTTGCGCCGGATGATCCACGGCTTGTGCACAGGCGCCTCCTGCATTCGGCGATGCGCGCGGAGGGCTTCGTCAATTATCCGCCGGAGTTTTGGCACTTCGATTGGGGCAATCAGATGTATGTGCGCAACCTCGCCGCCAACCGGGCGGCATTTGGGGGTGACGCGCCGCGGGCCGCTTGGTATGGCTATGCCTGCCCGCCGGGAGGGGAGGCGGTTATCAAATCCGGGATTGGGGAGACATGAGCGCGCCGATGACGCAAGCCGCGCCGGTGGCCTCTGCGCCTTTTGCTTTTGAAGAGGTTGGCCTGCCAGCGGATCCCCTCACGCCGCGCTTTGTCTGGGCGCATGGCTGGGGCCAAAGCAGGCGCGCGCTCATGCCGCTAGCCGAGGCGTTGGCGGGGCGGGGCACGCATCTGCTGCTGGATTTCCCCGGGTTTGGCGAGTCGCCACCGCCGCCAGATGTGTGGGACACCGGCGACTATGCCGATGCGACAGCCGGGCTCTTGGCTGCCCGCCCGACGGTGGGCAAAACCATCTGGGTCGGGCACTCGTTCGGTTGCCGGGTTGGCCTGCAAATCGCCGCGCGCCACCCGGAAAGCGTAAGCGCCTTGTTCCTGATCGCCGGCGCAGGCTTGCCGCGTCAGCGCAGCTTTGCCGAGCGCATTCGTCTGGGTGCGCGGGTGCGCAGCTTCAAGGCGCTCAAGCGCGCCGCACCAGTGCTTGGCCTCGATGTGGAGAAGCTGCGCCAGCGCTTCGGCAGCAAGGACTACGCCAGCGCTGGAGAAATGCGTGCTGTCCTGGCCAAGGTTGTCAGTGAAGATCTGAGCGACATCGCCCGGCAGGTCGCCTGTCCGGTGCAGCTTGTTTACGGCGAAAACGACACCGAGACCCCACCGGAGATCGGCGAGCGGCTATCGCGGCTTATCCCGCGCGCAGAGCTGAGCGTCCTGCCACGTCATGACCACTACACGGTGCTAACCACTGGCAAGCATCAGGTGCTGAAGCGGCTGCGCGATTTTGTGGGGACGATATCATGATTTGGCTCGGTGGGGTGGTCACTGCTGTTGCGTTCATGTTTTTCGCGCTACGCCGGCTGAGGCGTTACCTACATATCTACCAGCAAGAGGAGTATGACTCGCTGCGCTTCCTGCGCTGGCTGTTCCGTGCGCTGGCTTTCGACAAGCGCGTCGCGCTGGGTATAGCGGCCATCGCGCTCATCATATGGCAGTTTGGCCCCGCCGTGCCGGCGGTCTGGCAAGGGGCGATCTCGGCGGTGTTCATCCTGGCGGGATCGCTTGAGCCGGACCCGCGCAAGAACGCCAAGAAGAAGCTCGCGATGACCAAGCGCGCGCAGCGCATCTTCTGGACAGCGTTTGCCCTTACCGTTCCTGTGGCCGGGCTGGCGGTTTTCGCGCCCGCCCCGCTGTGGTGGCTCGCGCCGTTGTGGGCGCTGCCGTTCCTGTTGGTTCTGAGCAACCTGATGCTGCTCCCGCTGGAGAGCCGCACCCAGCAGAAATTCTGGACCGAAGCGCACACCAAGCTCGGCCGTCTGCGACCGACGGTCATCGGCATCACCGGATCGTTTGGCAAGACGTCGGTGAAGCATATTCTTGGACACGTCCTTGGTATGCATGCGCGGACGCTGTACACGCCCGGCAGCGTGAATACGGTGATGGGCAACACGCGCATCATCCGCGAGCAGCTCAAACCGGGTACGCGCTACTTTATTGCGGAGATGGGCGCTTACGGCATCGGCTCGATCAAGCGGCTATGCGACCTGACACCGCCAGATCTCGGCGTGCTCACAACGATCGGCGAGGCTCATTACGAGCGCTTCAAGTCGCTGGAGACAGTGGCGCAGGCCAAGTTCGAGCTGTCCGAGGCCGTCGTCGCCAAGCGCGGCAAGATGGTCGTCGGCGAAGAGGTGCTCGCCCAGGAATACGCGGTCGACTACATGAACGCGCACCGCGATCACTTCGTCATTTGCGGTGAGGGCGAGTTCGCGGACCTGAAAATCCTCAAGGTCGAGCAAACCAAGGACGGGCTTAAAGTCGTGGTCTCGTGGCCTGACATGTTCGGTGAGGAGAAGTTTGAGCTGGTCGCGCCGCTGTATGGCCTGCATCACGGGGCAAACATGGCGCTCGCCTTCGGCGCGGCAGTGCTGGCGGGCGTGCCGGCGAACAAGGCGATCACGGCGATGGCGAGTGTGCCGCAAATCCAGCACCGGCTGGAAGTCAAGCCACAGGGTGATGGCAGCATCCTGATCGACGACGCCTACAATTCCAACCCGTCAGGCTTTGCCGCCGCGCTTGAGTTGACCGACACGCTGCGCAACGGCCGCGGCCGTCGCATTCTCATCACGCCCGGCATGGCCGAGCTGGGTGCGCGCCATGACAATGCCCACGCAGAACTCGGGCTCAAGGCCGCGCGCTGCATCGACGTCGCACTGGTGGTGCGACCGGACCGCATCCCGACTTTCGTGGACACCTTTGAGCGACGCGCAACGAACGGCAGGCTCGTCAAGCTCGACAGCTTCGCCGAAGCCGAGGACTGGCTGAGACGCAATGTGAAGGAAGGCGATGTGGTGTTGATCGAGAATGACCTGCCAGACATCCTGGAGCGCGAATTTCGCGTGTAAGCCTTACATTCTGCCGACGCGTGCCATCACGTCGCGCGGAATGTTGTACAGTTCGATCGTACGCTTCTCGTCGCGAAACCCGCAAAGCTCGCGCTGGATGAGCATCGCCCAGACCGCGCGCGCCGCCTCGTTCAGCAGTTCGGCGCGATCAGCCCCGGGCGTCTCGCCGGCATCATGCGCGCGGATCGCATTGAGCGCGGCTTCCACCCGCCGTCCAGAGCGAGACAGCGAGGCGGCTTTTTCCTCCAATATTTCCTGACCGACCTGTTCGGCCGCGGCTTCGCGCA
>CAYVFK010000027.1:10162-15525 GCA_964450925.1 uncultured Hyphomicrobiaceae bacterium
TTAACTCAGGTCGATGGCGTAGCGCTTCAGGTCTTCCAGCGCGACAATCTCAAGTGCCGCCTCATTCGTGGCAGCCAGCACGACGCGCGGGGCCGCGCCGGCATCAAACGCCTGCTTCCAGCGCGCGGCGCACAAGCACCAGCGGTCGCCTGCCTTCAAGCCTGGAAATCCGTAAGCTGGGACCGGGGTGGACAGGTCATTGCCCGCCGACTTGGTGTAGGTGAGAAACTCGTCGGTCATGATCGCGCATACTGTGTGCGACCCCACGTCTTCGGGTCCGGTGTCACAGCACCCGTTGCGATAGAAGCCGGTTACGGGCGATTGGGAACACGAAGCGATCGGTTCGCCGAACACATTTTTTTGCTGCTGCTCGCTCATTGCGCTCCTCGACTGAAAGCTGATCGGAACCTCGCGCGGGCGATCAATGATCCTGCGTGTAGCGAACCCGGTAAACGCCATCGTGCAGTTCGTCGAAAAATTCCATCACCTGAGGGTGGCGGACCGGCTCGCCGCTGTCATCCGGCAACAGGTTTTGCTCCGAGACATAGGCGATGTATTCCGTCTCCGCGTTTTCCGCGAGAAGGTGATAATAGGGCTGGTCTTTGGCCGGCCGGATTTCCGGCGGGATCGACAGCCACCACTCCTCTTCGTTGTCGAATTCCGGGTCGATGTCAAAAATCACGCCGCGAAAGGGATAAAAGCGATGCCGGACTACTTGACCCAATTGGAACTTGGCTGTTCTGATTTTTTCCATCAATCGTCCTTCCTGCAAAAGGCCCGGGGCGTGCGGCGGCTTACAGGTCGTAAACCTTCGCCATGTCCGGGTCTTTGGCCACCACAAGCTTGGCAAGGTCAACCATAACTTTTGCCTGCTTCCAGGTGGCGTCGTCCTGCATCTTGCCATCGACCATCACCGCGCCGCTACCATCCGGCATGGCCTCAAGGATGCGCTTGGCGAAGGCGACTTCGCCAGGATCGGGGCTGAACACGCGCTTCGCGATCTCGATCTGGCTCGGATGCAGCGACCATGCGCCGACGCAGCCCTGCAGGAATGCGTTGCGAAACTGCGCTTGGCAGCCTTGCGGATCGGAGAAATCGCCAAATGGCCCATAAAACGGCTTGAGGTCATGCATCGCGCACGCATCCACCATTCGCCCGATCGTGTAGTGCCACAAGTCCTGCTGGGAGAAATGCCTATGCCCGCCTTCGTTCGGGTCGCATAGCACCCCGTAGGATGGATGACCGCCGCCCACCCGCGTCGTCTTCATCTGGCGTGAAGCGGCCAGATCGGCCGGCCCCAGACTCATGCCATGCATGCGCGGGCTCGACCCGGCAATAGTTTCGACATTGTTAACGCCCTCGGCCGTTTCAAGGATGGCATGGATCATGATCGGGCGCGAAATCGCATACTTTACTTCAAGTTGCGCCAACAATTGATCGAGGTAATGGATGTCCCAAGGACCCTCGACCTTGGGCAGCATGATGACGTCGAGCTTGTCGCCCGCTGCTGCAACGATCTCGCAGATATCGTCGAGCGACCAAGGGCTGTTGAGCGCGTTGATGCGGGTCCATAGCCCAGTGTCGCCGTAGTCGTGGGCGCGGGCCATGTCGATCAGGCCATAGCGCGCGGACTCCTTGGCATCAGCAGGCACAGCATCTTCCAGATTGCCAAGGATCACATCGACCTGCGGAATGATATCGGCGATCTTGGCGCGCACCTTGTCCACATGGGGCGGGACGAAGTGGATCATGCGCTCCAGCCGGACCGGTTTTTCGCGCCAGGGCTGGGGTGCGCCGGCGGCCAGCGGTGCGTAAAATTTGGCTGGCGTGCGTGTCTGCGCCATTATGTCTCTCCCATCGTCTTGGCTTCGCTCTGGCGGGCGCGCGTCGCAGCCGTCTGTGTGACGTTAGCGCGGGCCGTGGCGCTAAGCCTTCAGAATTTGTGCGCATTTTGTCCGAACATCGGTTCAGCGGCTGGATCGGCTCTAAGACTGGCTGTCGCTGAACACGCCTCAGCTGTAGCGCCGGTTCGACCACATCCACTGTTCGGGATGCTCGCGGATCCAGGCTTCGAATTGCGCCTGCATCTGTTCGACGATCCATTTGATGTCGGCATCCGGGTCATCCGTTCGCGGCACCTTCAACTCCTTCACCAGCACTTTGAAATGCGACCCCTCGCCGACGCGGATGCATCGCCCCAGCCAAAGCCGCGCCCCCAAGCGGCGCGCGAGCATCGCCGGGACCGTGTTGGAGCGAGCCGGATGGCCGAAGAACGGCACCCGTATTCCCGTGCGATCATAGCGGTCCGCGAGAAAGCCCAGCCGCCCGCCTTGGCGCACATAGCTGCCGATGACCCGCGCGGTGGCGTAGCCGGATTTTGCGCCGCGCGCGAACAGGCCCCCTGGATAAAGCTTTTTGCGTTGTGAGCGTAGATACATGTCCACGTAAGGGTTGTCCACGAGCCGGTAGACGGCCGCGGGTTTTGCCTCTGCGCGCGTCAGCGGCAGCATCGCCAGCTCCCAGTTGCCCATGTGCATGGAGGCGCAGATCGCCGGGCCCATCCGTCCGCGGTAGCGCTCCAGAAGCTGTGCGTTCTCCACCTCAACGCGCTCCGGCTCATCGAGAATGTTATCGAGCCGCATGGTCTCAGCCATCACCCGTCCGAGATTTGCCCACATTTCTCGCGCAATGCGCTCACGCTCTTCGAGGGATTTCTCCGGGAAGGCTTTTTCCAGATTGGCCAGCGCGCGCTTGTGACGCTGGGTCTTGGGTGCGATGAAGGCCCAGGCTTTGGCCGACCACGAAGTGGCCGTGTCGAGCGGTAGGGCGCGCACCAGAGCAATCACGCCGCGAAGCAGCAGATATTCGACAAGATGGCGGGCCTTGGTCAGGATGGACATGCGCTCGGCTGGGGAATGAACGGGGCGTTGAGTGCGGAAGTGTTTGTTGCCCCGAAAGGCGCACCCACGTCAAGCGGTGGTTCAGCCAATGGGCCGGCGCGAGCGGATGGCGGCGGCCAGCGTGCCGTCGTCGAGATAGTCAAGTTCGCCGCCCACCGGCACGCCGTGGGCCAGGACGGAGACTTTCACCCCGGCATTTTCGATCCGATCGGTGATGTAGTGCGCGGTGCTCTGGCCCTCGACCGTCGCATTCAGCGCCAGCAGCACCTCGCCGATATCGCCTGCATTCACCCGTGCGATCAGCCTGGCGATGTTGAGGTCTTGCGGTGTGATCCCATCCAGCGGGGAAAGCACGCCGCCGAGGACGTGATAGCGCGCGTTGATTGCCTTGGCCCGCTCCAGCGCCCAGAGGTCGCCGACCTCCTCGACCACACAGATCACGCTGGCGTCGCGCCGGGGGTCGGCGCAGATCGCGCAGGGGTTGACCGTGTCAATGTTTCCGCAGTTTTCGCAGGTTACGATTTTTTCGGCAGCCTCACTCATGGCGGCTGCCAGCGGCGCCAGAAGCTTGTCTGGCTTTTTCAGCAGATGCAGCGCGGCGCGGCGTGCAGAGCGTGGCCCTAGCCCGGGCAAACGCGCCAGCAGCTTGATGAGCTGGTCGATTTCCGCACCCGTGACAGGATGATCCATCCGGCGCGGCCTTAAAGCTTCATGCCTGGTGGCAGCGGCAGCCCGCCTGTCATGTCCTTCATTTTCTCCTGCAACGCCTCTTCCATCTTCGTCTTGGCGTCGGCATGCGCCGCGACGATCAGATCTTCCATGATTTCCTTTTCGTCGGGCTTCATCAGGCTCGGATCGACTGTGAGGCTGCGCATCTCGCCCTTACCGTTGATCGTGACGGTGACAAGGCCGGCGCCGGCGGTCCCATCGCGGGTGAGCTGCTCAATCTCGGCCTGCATTTCGGCCATTTTGCTTTGCAGCTCCTTGGCCTGCTTCATCATGTTCATAAAGTCTTTCATGTCCGTCCTCGCTTTTGGCAGGAGTATTGGCAGCGTTCTGGGCTTGCGGTTTATCGCCCGTGTCGGCTTCCAGTTCTTCGACGCCGACAATTTCCGCGCTGGGGAAGTGCTGAAACACTTGGCGCACAAGCGGATGCTGTTCAACCTGGGCGCGGATCGCGGCGTCCTGCTCGCGGCGCTTTTCGCCCAGCGTCGGCTCGCCGGGCTGGTCACTGAGCGAAACCATCCAGCGCTCGCCGGTCCAGGCGGTCAGCTTGTTGCCAAGCTGGCCAGCAAGATCGCGCGGCGCGCCATCCAGCAGGTTTAACTCGATATGGCCGGGTCGGAAGCTCACCAGCCGCGCGTTTTCCTCCAGCGCCAGCTTGAGCTTGATGTCCCGTTGCTTTCCGGCCAGCTTAGCGACGTCCGCGAAACTTTTAAGCGCTGAGGGCGTGTTTTCCGGCTTGACGGGATCCGCAGGTGCCGCAGATTCGACGCGAGACGAATCAGGAACATTTACCGATGCCGATTCGTTTTGCTTCTGTTCTTGGTTCGTCCGCGCGGGTGCGATCGGCTCCGCCAACGCGCGCACCAGCTTGTCCGGCGGCGGCATGTCAGCGGCGTAGCTTAGGCGGATCAGCACCATCTCCGCCGCGGCCAGCGCATTCGGGGCGCGTGCGACTTCCTCCAGCCCTTTGAGAAGCATCTGCCAGGCGCGCGCCAGCTTGGCCACGCCGAGTTCGGCCAGTGCGCCAGCACGCTCGCGCTCGGTCTCGCTCAAGGCCGGCGATCCGCCATCGCCCGTCGCGGCGACCCGGCTGGCGATATGCACAGCCTCGGCCAAATCCTGGATGACCCGTTCCGGCTCCGCGCCGTCAGCATGCAGCGCGGCAAGCTCATCAAGCGCCTGCGCCGGCGCGCCGCGCAGCGCGGCCTCAAGAAGATCATAGATCCGCGCGCGGTCGCCGAGCCCCAGCATGGCGCGCACATCCGCAGCCGTGATGGTCTCGCCGCCATATGCAAACGCGGTATCAAGCAGCGATAGCCCGTCGCGCACCGAGCCTTCCGCCGCCCGCGCGACCAGCGCCAGCGCCTCATCCTCGATGCTGCGGCCCTCCCGCGCGGCAATTTCAGCGAAATGCACGCTCAGCTTGTCTGCATCGACGCGTCGCAAGTCGAAGCGCTGGCAGCGCGACAGCACCGTGACGGGGACCTTGCGGATTTCGGTGGTGGCGAAGATAAATTTCACATGCTCGGGCGGCTCTTCGAGAGTCTTCAAGAGGCCGTTGAACGCGGCCTTCGAGAGCATATGCACCTCATCGATGATGAACACCTTATAGCGCGCGTAGGCTGGCTTGTAGCGGATCGCGTCGGTGATCTCGCGGATGTCATCGATGCCGGTGTGGGATGCCGCGTCCATCTCCATCACATCCATGTGCCGGCCTTCCATGATGGCGCGGCAGTG
>CAYVFK010000028.1:0-15027 GCA_964450925.1 uncultured Hyphomicrobiaceae bacterium
CAGCTTCGCGGTGCCGAGCCGAAGCCGCTCCGAACGCTTTTCCAGCTCCAGCCGCGCGATGAATTGCCGGCCCGAGTCCGTCAATTCTGGTGCGCGGCGCAGTATGTCGGCATAGCGTTGGCGCAGGGCATGCGCCTTGACGAGAAAGTCGTAATGCAGCCCCAGTTCGCCAGCCTCGAAGTCGCGGACTCGCTCGCGGGTGCTGAACGTGGAGGCCTGCGCACGTGCGCGCGCGTCGCGGGCCATGTCCGCCGCTCGGCTAAGGCCTTGGGTGACCCGATCCGGGAAGCGGTCGCCCACGCGGCGCAGCAATGCCGCGGCGCGAACCACAGCGGGATGTTGGCGCAGACCGGCCAGATTGCGGCCGGCGGCTTTCGCATAGCGCGGCGCGCGCTCCATTGCGTTGCGCAGCCTCACACCCATTCTTGGGCCGATCGGGCTGCGCTGCCCCTGCGGAAAGCGAAAGCGCGGTCGCCGTGCGACCAGCCCGTACACGGAGCGCGCCCCCCGTCCCATGGCAGCCGGAATCTCGCGCAGCACTGCCCACAACGCGGCGCCGCCAACCAGCGCGACTCGCCCCACCGCAGCCGCAAGCCGCCCGACCGCGCGGCCGGCGCGCGTGGCCACCCGCCCGAGCCATGTCAAGCCGCGCGGCACGGCGCGCACCCAGCCGACCGGATAGGCGATGATCTCGCGCCAGCTTGGAAACCGCTCCCGCTCACGCTCATCGGCGATCTCGCCCTCAACGCCACTGACGAAGGTCTGCATCCCCTCGTCGGCCAACGACAGACGCAGCGCGATCGGATCGTCTCTCAGCGGCTCGGCGTCCAGAAACAATAAGTCCTCGGCATCGCGGCAAAACTCCTCGTAGGAGCCCGGCTGGGAAAATGCCTCGCCGAACACGGCCGGATCGTCGATCAGCAACACATCTGCCGCAGCCCACATGTCGCGGCGCAAGTTGAGGATTTCAGTCAGCGGCGGGCAGTCGTCGCGTTTGAGCGCGCGCGACAGCTCGGCGCGCAGCGCGCTGACATCGTCGAAATAGTCGCCGTAGTCGCGCACCCGGCTAAGCAGCGCATGCGTTCTCCCTGGTCGATCAGCCATCGCGATCGCCATGCCGGACGCGCGGATATCGGCGAAAATCTCAGGCGCCTCGCGAATGCGCATCCACGCCTCATTGGCTAGCGCCAGTTTACGGCGCTGCTTGCGATGCACGAGCAGGCGATGAAGCCACCAGGCGCCAACGCTCAGAAGAAGCCAGACGGCAATGATACCGAGGACTGAAGTGATCTGCTGCATAACGGCTCATTAACACATGCGCGCTGCCGCGCCACGCCCGAGATCGCCCGTCACGCGACATGAAACCAGGCGAGCGCGAACACCAAACAACTTTCCACGCAAACCAATCAAAAACGCGTAATGCGCTGTTGGATCGCAGTCCGCGGAACGCTATGCTTGCGTCAGCAAGTCCCTGGGCGTTTGTCATATCACTCGATACGGGTTCGCTGCGCCAGCGCACCGCAAGGAGGTCAAGCCGATGACCGATGGCAATGACAAGTCCGACCGTTTTGACATGCTCCGGCAACTGAATGAGATCAGCCGAAGCAACATTTCTTATTTGACAGGAACGCTGCCGCCGTTCGCCGCGGCGCTGGCGAAATGGAATCTGGAGATGCTGCGGTTCAGTGCGCAACGCGCGCTTGAGTACCGCGAGTTGTCAGCCCGCATGGCGCAATGCCGCACCCCTGTCGAGGTGTGGAGCGAGCAGAAACGCTTTTTCGAACACATGCAAGGCGAGTATGCCGAGGAGATGGGGCGACTGCTTGATCTGATGAACGGCATCTCGCAGGTGAAGCCCCAGGAAGGGGAGGGCATCGCGCCGGTGGGAACTGGCGGCCCGACGCCAGAATCTTCGTCTCAACCGGGCTCCGATAGCGCACCTGTCGAAACGCCTATGCCGTTCGCCAGCGCGATGGTGGAGCAGTCCACGCGGATGATGAATCAGGCCAGCGAAAGCGCTAAAGATATGGCTGGCGCGGCCGCCGCTGCCGCTGAGCAGGTCGCCGAGGACGCACGCTCGGCCATGAAGCAGGTCGACGAGAACGCCCCGGGCGCGCCCCAGGCACAAGCCGCGATTGATGCTGCTGAAGCCGCTGCGAAGACCATCGCCCGTCAGGCGGAGGCGACAGCTGCTCTGGTTGCAGGCAGCGCGGCTGTGTGGGGCACCATGAGCGCCGCAGAGAGCCTGAGCGATAACGATAACGAAGGCGCGAGCGACGAGTATGAGGACGACAGCGACGATGCTGATATGGCTGCGTCGGTGATCGCCGAGCCGTCTCCCGCTGCGGCTTCGGACGATGACGAAGACGAGGTCAGCGCCGGCGACGACGAAAGCCAGACCGCCGAAGCCATGCTGTCCGAACCTTTGCCCGAGCAGGACGAGGACGCAACACAGAGCATGCCAGACGACGACGCGGACGCGGGTGACCATGAGCTGGCCGAGCAGTCCGATCCGGTCAATCAGGCAGTGTCCGAGACCCCGGAGCCGCAGACCGAAACGGATGAGGGTGAGCCGCGGGAAGATCGCAGCTAGTGGTCGTTTGATACGACTAACCGCACCCATGCCTTTGGCAAAAAATGGCCGTCTTTCCTAGTGTTCATGCGACTGTCTCATGATGAGACAGTCCGGCGAAACCGTCC
The DNA here is from genome assembly GCA_964450925.1 of uncultured Hyphomicrobiaceae bacterium. Taxonomy (GTDB): domain Bacteria; phylum Pseudomonadota; class Alphaproteobacteria; order Rhizobiales; family Rhodomicrobiaceae; genus Dichotomicrobium. The sequence goes on from CAYVFK010000028.1 coordinate 2,701, forward strand.
GAACCGCAAAACGAGGAGAACAGGTTATGCAGGAAATGCCAAAAGTGGGCGAGATGCCTGAGCCGATGCGCCAGGTCGTCAAGTCCAGCATCGAGCAGGCGCGCAGGGCATTTGAGACCTTCATAGCAGCGAGCCAGCAGGCGATGTCGAACATTGACACGACCGCCGCGCCGCCCTCGCACAGCATGAAGATGCTGAACCAGAAGATCGCCGAATTCACCAAAGTGAATGCGGAAGCTAATTTCGACCTGGCGATGAAGCTGGCCGATGCCAGGGAAATGAAGGATGTCGTTGAGCTGCAGAACCAGCATGTTCGCCAGCAGATGGATACCTTCGCACAGCAGCTGGAAGAACTGCGCCGGCTGACGACTGAGGTCGTGACAGAAGCTGCGTCAAAGGCCTCAACGCAGATGACCCCGGATAGCTCTAGCTACTGACGCGCTGTGCGAAAAGCCGGTTTTAGGCCTCGCTCGGTTTCGGAGCGCGATTCAGGACGCGCCCGGGCCGCGCCATTGTGGTGCACGGTCCTGCTGGCGTAAAGTATCTGTCGAGCGCGCGGGCTGGGTTTGCGCTCGCCCCTCGCCTTCTCGCGACCAGCTGTCAAAATATGAAGGGTATGGCCGCTCACGATCCGGAGCGTCGCGGTCCTCCACCCGGTGCTCACGCGGGGCGGCCCGTGCGTCACGATCACCTCCACGGCTTTCATCCCACGGTCTGCCCAGCGCTGCTTCATAAACCAGTTGAGCGCCATAATACGCTCGGTCTCCCGCAGCATCCGCAATCGATCCAACCGTGTCGCACAACGAAGCGTTGCGTTCGCAAAAGCCCGCGACGTTCTGGACCGCATCTGACACGCCGCGATAGAGTTGCTGCTTCTCTTCCGCAGAGGATGGCAGGAACAGCGTGATGATCAGCAAGACAATGGCGAGTCGCATGATAGGCATGACCGGCTTTCCCGTTGGCAATGCGATGGACGTTATCTTCGGAGCATGAAATACTGTCTATCAGTTGATAGATAACGTATCTGAAACCAGAACGTGCAAAATTTAGCTGTCTTTTCGTAAAACAGACCTAGTGTGTCGTGAGGGGTAGTGTGGCCGGGTCTGCACATCGGCAAGAGCTGCGAGGGGAGCCAGGAGGGATGACGCCCTTTTCGGCGCGGCTGACCTTTTTCGGATTTGTATGCCTGGCGGGCGCGATCACCGCGAACGCCTTGTATTTTCAGGAACCGCTTGAGAACAGGCTGCAGTCCACTGGCTCAGTAGTGGAGTCCGAAACCCAGGACAGCCCAGCGCGTGCTCCGCACAGCGCGACCGACGCGCCAGCCCAAGCCGCAGCGAAGGGTGATCTGCAGCCGATTGCCGGGAGCGCCGATCAGAAGCGGCACACAATGCGGGGCGCCCAGCCCAACCGCGAACCGAACGGAGCCGCGGCCCCCACGACGGACCGGGCGGTCATCCGCGCCATCCAGCGCGAACTGGCTTATCGCAACTACCAGGTGAGTCGGCGCGACGGCCAACTCGACACATCGACAAGGCTGGCGATTTTGAACTACCAGTACGACAGCAGCATGGACTTGACGGGTCAGCCGTCGGAAAGTCTATTGGAGGTAATTCTCTTCGGTCCGTTGCAGGCCGCGCCCGACAGTAGTCGCACCGGGCGTCTGGAAGCCGACCAAGCCCTTGTTGCGCGCGTCCAGCGTATACTCTCGCGCCTCGGCTTCGGCAATCTGCCCGACAATGGTCGCATTGAAGCCGACACGCGCGAGGCGCTGCGGGCGTTCGCCGCTTTCCGCGACTTGCCGCAGGATGGCCGCCTCTCGTCACGATTGTTGCTGGCGCTGGCTGACGTGACCGATGAGCCGCTGGCTGGCCGGGGCATCGCGGTATCCAGCGATGTCAACTGAACTGCGTGAGGGTTGTGGACGCGACGGGCCATATACGGCTAAAGTCTTAGATATGAAGTGCCAACACTTCCCGGAAGCGCTGGGGTTAATGCGGGATAGCTTTCGCTGATGAAAGATCATCACCTCGTAGTCGTTGACGACCATCCGCTGTTTCGCGACGCCCTGAAGCAAATTCTGAGCGGCTCAATAACCGGCCTCAAGATCAGCGAAGCTGGCTCGTTCGACAGGCTGACCGAGGCAATCGAGTCCGAAACCGACTTCGACCTTGTGCTCCTCGACCTGGCATTGCCCGGCGCTGACGGGCTTTCGGCGCTGATCCAGCTGCGAGTCCGCTATCCAGAATTGCCTGTTGTTGTCGTTTCGGCCAGCGAGGCGCCGACCACGATGCGCCGATGTCTGCAGCTTGGCGCGCTCGGTTTCATTCCGAAGAGCCTCTCGGCGGAACGCATACGTTCGGCTGTCGAGGCAGTGCTGGACGGGCGCATCTGGACCCCGGCGGAGATCGACCTTGACGGCTCGGAAACCGAAGAAGTGTCGGAATTGCTCTCGCGCATGGCGACGCTGACGCCGCAGCAGGTGCGTGTCCTGGCCATGCTGTCAGAGGGGCTGCTGAACAAGCAGATCGCCTACAAGCTTGGCGTTTCAGAAGCGACCGTGAAGGCGCATGTCTCCGCGATCCTGCAAAAGCTGGGGGTCGACAGCCGCACGCAAGCAGTCATCGCGATGAACAAGATCGACAGTCTCGATCCGCGCACTGTCGAGACGGATGGTTAACGCGCGTATCAAGCGGCTGCCCCGCAAACGCCTGATTCGCGGGGTTCATACGCATGTTGACTCTCGCGGAATCGCCTGCTCTCTCAAGTCAATCGCTCGCACAACCCGCGACTGGCCAGCACTGCTTCACACATGAAGCCAGTGAGACATCGCCGCGTCAGTCAAGCATTTTTCAGGCTTGCTTTGCATCTCCAAAACGCTAGGATCGCGGTTCTCGGGGGCTCGTGACCATAGCGCCACATTTCGTGCAGATTTCGGGCGTGATCATCCTGGCGGAGTCATTTATGACAGCCTTGGAGGCATAAGGTAGATGGCAACCATCGCATTGGTTGACGACGATAAGAATATCCTGACCTCGCTGCGAATGCTGCTCGAGTCCGAAGGTTATAAGATCGACGCATACACTGATGGCATGTCCGCTCTCGATGGCCTGAGCGACTCGCCGCCCGATATTGCCATCGTCGATATCAAGATGCCGCGGATGGACGGGATGGAACTTCTGCGGCGGTTGCGCCAGAAATCCGATATCCCGGTGATTTTTCTCACATCCAAAGATGACGAAGTCGACGAACTTTTCGGCTTACGCATGGGCGCGGACGACTTCATCCGCAAACCTTTCTCGCACCGGCTACTCGTAGAACGCGTCAAAACGGTGCTGCGCCGCTCCGAGCCGCGCGGCAGCACTCCAGGCGTGGTCGAAGGCAAGTCGGTGCTCGAGCGCGGCAAGCTGAAGATGGACCCAGAGCGGCACACTTGTGTGTGGGATGGCAAGCCGGTCACGCTGACTGTGACAGAATTTCTGATTTTGCAGGCGCTGGCCCATCGGCCCGGCGTCGTGAAGAGCCGCGACGCGCTCATGGATGCGGCCTATGATGACCAGGTTTACGTGGACGACAGGACGATCGACAGCCACATCAAGCGATTGCGCAAGAAATTCAAGATGGTCGATGACGACTTCGACGTGATCGAAACGCTGTACGGGGTGGGCTACCGCTTCAAGGAAGCGTAACGCATCAGCGGCGGCTCTCGCTTGCGGCTGATCGACGGCGCGACTTGCGCGCGATAAATAAGGGGTGGGATAGAATGGCCGTTGACATAAGCAAAGGCTTGCAATCGGGCATTGGTTTTCGGCTCCCAGCGTTGAGCCGGCGCGCAATCCGCCGGCAGGTCGACCGGCTCGGTCTCAAGCTCAGCTTCCATTCCATTGCGCTACGCATACTCGTTTTGAACTTCGTCGCGCTGCTGTTTCTCGTGGGCGGTATCATCTGGCTTAATCAGGTGCGCGAAGGGCTAGTGGAGGCCCGGATCAACAGCCTTGAGACCCAGGGCGAGATCATGGCGCAGGCGATCGCGCAGACCATCGCCGCGAATAACGCCGGCGCTACGACATCTGGCAGCACCGGAGCCGATTTCAGCGCACAGGACGCCGACCTGAGCGGCATGAGCTTCAAGCTCGACCCTGAGCAGATCTCGCCGTTCTTGAAGCGCATGGTGGAGCCGACAGACGCGCGCGCGCGGGTTTACGACGGCGATGGCAATCTCCTGCTTGACAGCCAGAGCTTGTATGCGCGCGGGGCGATCATGCGCTATCAACTGCCGCCACTTCAAACGGAAGATGCTGGTGTGCTCGAGCGTGCATGGAGCTGGATACAGGCGCAGTTCCGCAGCCAGCAGCTGCCGCTATATAAGGATGTCGGCGCCGACAACGGCAGGGCGTATCATGAGGTGAAAATCGCATTGAATGGCCAGCCAGCGCCCATCGTGCGCGTCGACCAGCACGGCGAAACAGTGATCAGCGTTGGCGTGCCCATTCAGCGGTTGCAGCAGGTGTCCGGCGCACTGATGCTCTCGACGCGTGGCGGCGACATAGATCAGGTCATTGCGCAACAACGCGCCTCCATCATCTATATGGCCGGCTTCGTCAGCCTGGTGACGCTGCTTCTATCGCTCATCCTTGCAGCCACGATCGCCGGGCCCATGCACCGCCTCGCCAAGGCGGCCGAGTATGTCCGCCGCGACGTCAAGACCAAGCGAAAAATTCCGGATTATTCACATCGGCGAGATGAAATCGGCCACCTGTCGCGGGCGCTCAATGACATGACCGCTGCAATCTACCGACGCATGGAAGCAATCGAGACCTTCGCGGCGGATGTTGCGCACGAACTGAAAAACCCGCTGTCCTCGCTACGCAGTGCAGCCGAACTTCTGCCCCGCGCCAAGAACGAAGAGCAGCGCAACGAACTTTTGCGGATTATCGGCGATGACGTGCAGCGGCTCGACCGGCTGATCTCCGAAATCTCCGACGCCTCGCGCCTCGACGCGGAACTGGCGCGCGAGCGGGCGAAGCCGCTGAACGTCGCGAACCTGCTTATCGGAGTGTCGAATGTGAACAATGGCTTTCACCGCGAGGACTACCCGGCGATCAAGCTGCAGATACACGGCGTGACGAATGATCAGGCGGCGCGCTCTTCACGGATGTTCATGGTCAATGGTCATGAGACCCAGCTCACGCGCGTGCTGACGAATCTGCTCGATAATGCCGCGTCATTCTCGCCTCAGGACGGCAAAATCATGCTGACTATGCGCCGGGTGCCAAAGACGCGGGAGATCGAAATCCTGGTTGAGGATGAAGGGCCGGGCATCAACAATCAGGACCTGGAGAAAATCTTCAACCGCTTCTATACCGACCGGCCTGAACAGCATGGGTCGGGTAAGAACTCAGGATTAGGGTTGCACCTGGCGCGGCAGATTGTGGAGGCGCATGGCGGGCGCATCTGGGCGGAGAACCGGTCGTTGCCGCGCTCGCAGGTCGGGGCTGCGCGAACGCCGCAGCGCGGCGCACGCTTCGTGATCCGCCTGCCCGCCGCGTGACACGATGCCCGCCGCGACCGAAGACGGCGGTGATGTGGTGCGGATGCATGCGACCTGCGTGGCGATCGGGGACAACGGCGTGCTGCTACGCGGACCGCCCGGCTCCGGGAAATCCGATCTGGCATTGCGGCTGATTACCGGACCGCCGCCCGACGGTCGGGGCGCAGCCCGCCTGGTTGCTGACGATCTGGTCACGCTCAGCAAGGAAAACGGTCGCGTGATTGCCCGCGCGCCCGAGCGCATCGCGGGGCTGCTCGAAATCCGCGGCGTCGGTATTCGGCGCGTACCGCACAGCGAAGCAGCCCAGGTGGTGCTCATTGTTGATCTGGTTTCGGCCGACGCGGTGCCGCGGCTGCCTCCTGAGCCGTTTCCGAGCGAAACCCTGCTGGGCCTACCCATCCCGGTTGCCGCGCTTGCGCCGTTTGAGGCTTCCGCGCCGATCAAGCTGAGCCTGCTCATGGGTACGTGGAGCGCGGGCAACGCTTAGAGCGCATTCCGAAAAAGCCTGTCCCGGACCTGATCCGGTATGTCAAAAGTAGGGACCGGTTTTGCGTCAGAAGCCAACGGCGGGCGCGAAGCGACCAAAGTGCGACCAAACAATAAGTTAGAGGCTGTACAGCGATCCAGGTTTTATGGAACAGGCCGCTAAAGCCGTCCCACGGTTTAATCAGACCTGATAAGGCGTTAGCGCGAACCAACTGGTTCGCAGCGCGTCACGTGGATTGGCCGTGTTGTGTCCGCTTGCGGGCGCGCATCGCGTAGACGCTATTGATCTCTAATTAGCAAGCCGAATTGTGGTGGGGACGCGTAGCGCGCAAACGAATAGCCGATGGACATGGCGTGACGCCCAGATTGAAGGGCGAAAACCACACGAACACTGAAATTCAATTGCTTGCGGGCGCAAATTCTTCGCTGTTCGACGATGCACTGATCGCAGCAGATTCTCCAACTTTTCGAGAGGCTTAAAGGCTCAATTTCCCTCATGGCAAGAGCCAGCGGGCGGGGCGAAATATTGTTCTGTCGAATGCACCACTTGACAAAGATCATTGCGTAACTGATCGTTGAGGGTGTCTGGCGCGGTGCGTCCCCCCGGGCGGGCGTTGGACACAAACAAACGACAAGCGGGTCACCCCCTACGACGCGATCAAGCACAGACGTGTGGTTCGCGCGGCGGGGTGTAGAACTCCGCAGTAATGGGGAGGTCGTCTTGGGGTTCAACGCGTGTTCACGCGGCCGCCTTAACGTGTGTGCTCCGACGCCTATAGGGCGAGTTGCAGCGGCTTGGCGTGCCGACCGGTCACAACGGCATCATCGCAAGCATCTTCGGGACCGCGTCGCCCGGACCCGAAATGATTTCACCGCCGCGCGTTCCTGCAGCGCGGGGCGGCGCAGCCCAGCCGCCGGCCGGCCAGCCTCATCACCCCATGTGAGGTCCACCCATGACCAATGAGGGCGCTGCGCAAGCGACATTCGCGGCGTTGCTCAATGGTAATGCCCAAGCCCGCGGCGGGGCGCCCGCGATCCGCGAGAAGTGGCGCGGCATCTGGCGCACCACGAGCTGGGGAGCGCTGCTTGACGAGAGCGAGGCGCTTGCAGCCGGTCTCAGCGAGCGCGGCATTGCGTCCGGCGACCGAATCGCCTTCATCGGCGAGACCCGGCCGAGATTGATCATGGGCATCGCGGCCGCGCACCGGCTGGGCGCCGTTGCGGTCCCGTTATTCCCGGATGCTGATGGCGCGGAGATTGCGCGGCAGTTGCGCAGCGTCGGTGCTGTCGCGGCCTTCGCCGAGGGCCAGCAGCAGGTCGATGCAATCCTCGAACTTCTTCCCGAATGCCCGACGGTCCACACCCTAGTCTATGACGATAATCGCGGCCTGGGACACTATGCGCAGACTGTGCTTGCCGACCATGAGACGTTGGTAGGGCGGGGCCTGGCCATGACTGCGGCCGAGCGCGAACAGGCAGCGGCGGGCACGCAGGCAGTCGGGGTTAATGATCCAGCGTTCATCTTCTTCACATCTGGCGCGGGCGGGGCGCAGAAGCCCGTGGTGTTCAGCCATGGCGCGCTGATCTCACGCGCGCGCGCCGTGATGAAAGCGGACGGTCTCAGCGAGAAGGACACCACGCTCGCGTGCTTCGCGCCAGGCTGGATCGTCCAGGCCATGTTTGCCTATGTGCAGCCCATGGTGTCAGGGCACTGCGTATGCTGCCCGGAATCGCCCGAGACTTTACTCGACGACATGCGCGAGATCGCGCCGACCTATGTGCTGACGACGCCGAGAATGCTCGACGCCATCACCAGCCAGGTCTCGCTGCGCATGGAGGAGACCGGCGGGGTTAATCTCCAGCTCTACCGGCGCGCGCTGGCGCTTGCGGACAGGACCGCCCGGCTCCGGCTCGAAGGCTCTGGGTCCGGCTTGGCCGACCGCCTCTCGCTGCCGTTCTATAATGCGCTGATCTATGCGCCCTTACGCGACGCTCTGGGCATGAGCCGGCTTCGTTCCGCCTATTGCACCGGCGATCGGCTTGATCCGGCTGTCCTGGAATTTTTCCGCGAACTGGGGATCAACCTCAAGCAGCTCTATGGCACGACGGAGACGGCATCCTTCGTCTCGATCCACCGCGACGGCGTGGCCCGCAAGGAGACCGTTGGCCTGCCGCTTGAGGACCTTGAGGTGCGCATCGCCGCGTCCGGCGAGGTTCTCGTCCGTGGCGTGGGCCTGATGAGCGGCTATCTCACTGATAATGGCATCGACCCGGCGCGCGACGAAGATGGCTGGCTCGCGACCGGAGACGTTGGCGAGATCGACGCCGATGGCCGCCTGCGCCTGCATGACCGTGTTGACAGCCTTGGCCATCTGGCGGACGGGACTCCTTTCGCCCCGCGCCCGATCGAGAGCAAGCTGCGCGTCTCGCCTTACGTGCGCGAGGCGGTGGTCTTCGGCGACGGCCTCACCGCGGTGTGCGCGCTCATCGACATCAACACCACGGCTGTCGGCAAATGGGCCGATGGTCATGAGATCCCTTATCTCGGGCATGCCGATCTGTCAGCGCAGGACGCGGTCAACGGTCTGATCGCCGAGTGGATCGCGGAGGTGAACGCAGAGCTGGCGGATGACCCCAAGACCGCAAGGTTACAAGTCCGCCGGTTCCTCCTGCTGCCTGAGGAACTCTCGCCTGAGGATGGGATGCTAACGCGCACCGGCAAGCTTCGCCGGCCGGCCATCACCGAGCGGTTGGCGCCGCTCATCGAAGCGCTCCATGCTGGCCACAGCACGGTGACGCTCGATCGCGCGGCTACCGCTCACGGCGCGGCGTTAACCGGTGCGTTGAAGATCCGCGAGGCCCATGTCGTGTCCCCCCCGCGCGATAGCCGGAGAGCAGCATGAACGTCATTGCCCATCCCCAACCGGTCGACCGTGGGTTCGCCATTGGCGCACCGGTCCTTGAGCTTAGCAACATTTCGCTGCGCTTTGGCGGCGTTCATGCGCTCACTGGTGTCTCATTCGACGTGCGCGAACACGAGGTCCGGGCGATCATTGGCCCGAACGGCGCCGGAAAGAGTTCCATGCTCAACGTCATCGGCGGGCTGTACACACCGCAAGAAGGCAGCGTCAGCTTCGCGGGGAAGACGTTTTCGCGCATGAACCCTGGCAAGGCCGCGCGGCTAGGGATCGGTCGTACGTTCCAGAATATCGCGCTTTTCAAGCGGATGAGCGTGCTGGAAAACATCATGGCCGGACGCACGCTGTTCACCCGCGCAAACTTCCTTGAAGTCGCGCTGCAATTGCCGCGCGCGCGGCGCGAGGAAATCGAGAGCCGGGCGAAAGCCGAGGAGATCATCGAGTTTCTCGATATCCAGCATATCCGCAGCGCGCAGGTGGCCAAGCTGCCTTACGGGATGCAGAAGCGGGTCGAACTCGGCCGGGCGCTCGCCGCAGAGCCGCGCGTGCTGCTGCTCGACGAACCGATGGCGGGTATGAATGTCGAGGAAAAGCGCGACATGTGCCGCTTCATCCTCGATGTGAACGACCACTACGGCACAACGATGGTGCTGATCGAGCATGACATGGGCGTGGTCATGGACATCTCCGATCGTGTGGTCGTGCTCGACTACGGCAAGAAGATCGGCGACGGCACGCCCGATGAGGTCCGTAGCAACCAAGCCGTTATCGACGCTTATCTTGGCGTTGCCCATTGAGGAGCGGATCATGAGTTACGAGACCTTGTTCTTCATTGAGGTATTGGTGGGCGGTCTCCTCGCTGGCGTGATGTACTCGCTTGTCGCGCTAGGATTTGTGCTGATCTACAAGGCTTCTTCGGTGTTCAACTTCGCTCAGGGCGCGATGGTGTTCTTGGCGGTGTTGTCGCTCGTCGGCTTCATGGAGCTGGGCCTGCCGTTCTGGCTGGCAGTGCCGGTGACGGTGGTCCTCATGATCCTTGTCGGCATCGCAACAGAGCGTTTCGTGCTGCGCCCCCTTGTGAACCAGCACGCCGATGTCTTGCTCATGGCGACCATCGGGCTTGCGTTCGTGTTCGAGGGGCTGGCCCAGCTCGCCTGGGGCGTCGAGGTTCGCAGTCTTGATCTCGGCATACCGGATGTCCCGCTTACCTGGGTCGCCGACCAGACTGGCATCTTTGTCTCGGCCCTCGATGTGACCGCCGGGCTTGTGGCCGGGTTGATGGTGGCGGTGCTGGCGCTGCTTTTCTCCAAAACCAAGATCGGGCTCGGCCTTCGCGCGGTCGCTGATGGCCACGCGGCGGCGCTTTCGGTCGGCATCCCGCTCAAGCAGGTCTGGTCCGTGGTCTGGGCGACGGCCGGTATCGTCGCCCTGGTCGCCGGGATGCTGTGGGGTGCGCGGGCGGGCGTGCAGTTCTCGCTCGTATGGTTGGCGCTCAAGGCGCTGCCCGTCCTGATCATCGGCGGCTTCACCTCGATACCCGGCGTCATTGTGGCTGGCCTGATCGTGGGCGCCAGCGAAAAGCTTATCGAGGTCTATATCGGTCCGAGCTTCGGCGGGGGCATCGAGGGTTGGGCGCCCTACATGCTGGCCGTGATCTTTCTGGCCTTCCGCTCCGAAGGCCTCTTTGGCGAACGCCACATCCGGCGCGTGTAACGCCGCCTGACAGGGACGCGAGCGATGTATTACAGACAGGCCGGCACTTTCCGCACCAGCTATGCCGACGACATGCGCCTCCTGCCGATCCGCGAGGACCGATACCTGCTGTGGGGCTTGATCGCCGTCGGCTTTCTCGTGATCCCATTCACAGCAAGCGACTATTGGCTGAGCGCAATTCTCATCCCCTGGCTGTGCTTCTCCCTGGTGGCGCTTGGACAGAATATCCTGATGGGTTACGCCGGCCAGCTCTCGCTTGGCTCGGCAGGCTTCATGGCTGCGGGCGCCTTCGCTTGCTACAACATCGTGCTGCGCGTCGAATGGATGCCCTTTATCCCCGCGGTGCTGCTATCAGGTCTGATCGCCGCGGCGATTGGCATCGTGTTCGGCCTGCCGTCGCTGCGGGTGCGCGGGCTGTACCTGATGGTCGCGACGCTGGCCTCGCAGTTCTTCATCGTCTGGGTGATCGACAAGTTCGGCTGGTTCAAGAACTACGACAGCTCCGGGATCATCACCGCCCAAGACATCGTGATTTTCGGAAAGGAATTCACCACCCCCGCAGAGATGTATGTCGTCGTATTGGGCTTTTGCGTCGTGCTCACCTGGGCGGCCATGAACATGGCCAAGGGGTCGATCGGTCGAAATTGGCAGGCCGTGCGCGACATGGATGTCGCCGCCGAAGTGATGGGTTTGTCACTCATCAGGACCAAGCTCCAGGCCTTCGCGATAAGCTCGTTCTTCTGCGGCGTGGGCGGCGCGCTGTTCGCATTTACCTACCTGAAATCGGTCGAGCCCGCAGCCTTCGACATTACAATGTCTTTCCGCATCCTGTTCATGGTGCTGATTGGCGGGCTGGGTACGATCATCGGGGCCTATTACGGCGCGGCTTTCATTCTGCTGGTGCCCGTATTTCTCAACATTTTCTTCCACGGCGTGTTTGGCGACAGCGTTGACGCAACGCTCACATCGGCGCTGGAGCAGGTGATCTTCGGCGCAATGATCATCCTGTTCATGATCTACCAGCCGCTTGGCCTTGCGAAGATTTTCCAGAACTTTCAGGACCGCCTGCGCAAGTGGCCGTTCAAGACCTGAGATCCCGGCGCCTGGCGCGCGCTGGGCGGTGGCCTGCGACTACAAAACCAAAAAGGGAGGATGGACGAAAAATGAAAATCACACTCAAACGCACAATCACGGCCCTTGTCGCCGCGATCGGCCTCAGTGCCGTGGCGCTCCCACCGACGGCGAGCTGGGCGGAAGAGACCCAGTACATGGCCGTGCCATCGAGCCGGGTCGGGCCGTACTCGGCCATGGGAACAGGCTATTACGGCGGCATCATCGACTACATGAAATATGTCAACATGACAGGCGGCGTAAACGGGGTGCAGTTGACGTGGTCCGAATGCGAGACCGAGTACAACGCGGCCCGAACCGTTGAATGCTTCCAGCGCCTGCTCCGAGGTCCGAACGACCAGAAGATGGTGGTGTTTGACACGCTCGGCACGCCGGGCGCATATGCGGTGATTAACCGGATGAGAGAGGAAGAAGTCGTCCTCGCCCAGTACACTTACGGCCGCACCGACGCTGCCGATGGCAGGGTCTGGCCGTGGGTGTTCAACGCTGGCGGGCATTACTGGGACCAGATCGCCGTCAAGATGGCGT